>CAJUOO010000062.1 GCA_910588535.1 uncultured Lachnospiraceae bacterium
CCTTGAGAACCACAGGCAGTTCGCCGGGCTGTTTTTATCAGTTAGGCAAAACACGTTGTATCTCTGTTTATACAAGGATTGATAGACAGTTTTTGTTGTCTTCTTAAAGAAAATTTCATGATTTATAAATACAAATAAGTGAAACATGAAATAGAGTTACAAATATATGAAGAATCACAGCGTATCTGAACGATTCAATAAAAGTAGTATAGCCCATCCGCTGTTTTCCTCAAGGAACCTATTGAAAAACGTTGGTACTTAGCGAGGTATTTCACGAGCTTAGTATCCGTTACGTTTTTCACTAAGCGAAAGCGGGGTGACGGAGGAAAATAACGGATGGGCTATATGGACCTCTTCCGAAAATGATAAAAGAAATTTCATCCTGTATATGTTTCTCTTAATGCAACAACCCACACACTAAGAGTATATTCTTTTCAGTTAAAGAATCTCTGCTGCGCATAAATAGACCGGTACATATAATTATAGTTATATTGTAATTATATGTACCCTTTTTACTATACTAATATCTCAGCTTCCAAATACTCAGAAATACCATCTTCCTCATTACTGCCTATTATCAGGTCTGCTTTTTCTTTCACCGCATCTATGGCATTTCCCATAGCCACACCCACCCCACATAGCTGCAACATACCTATATCTACATAATCATCGCCAAAGGCAATGATTTCTTCCGTTTTTATGCCGGACACATCACAAAATGTTTCTATCGCCTTTTCTTTTGTGACTGCCTTTTTTGTAAACTTATACCAATACCCATCTGAAAAACGTACACAATCACAATCCTCTAATAATTTCTGCAATCTCTGTGCGCGTTCCTCATCAAAAATCTCCACACATATCTTCAAAGAAGGCTTATCAAAATCATGAAAATCAGTGTAAACACTATTTTTCCAATTCTGATCTTGTATTCCAAGATCAACCTTGAAATTACAATAATGTGCGTCTATGGTATCAATCGTTATCCCACAATCAACACCACATATCTCTCTGGCAGCCTCAATTATCTGCCAAGTCCTCTCCACTGAAAATTCTGCTTTGTATATGTATTCCTCTCTATACTTTACCAGCGCTCCACCGCTCAAACTTAATACCTCTGGCTGCAATTCTCGTATGTAAGACAATGTATTTTGCTCTCCTCTAGATGTGGACACCCCGATCAAAATCCCCCGATCCTTACACTTTAATACTGTCTGTAATGTTTTCTGTGAAATTGTTTTATCATCGCACAGCAATGTTCCATCCAAATCAAACAATAATAATTTACATGTTTTCATTATAACCTCCTCTATTTTTTATAACAAAAAAACCGCAGAAAATATATTCTCTACAGTTTCTCATTATGATATATAACCATATAATCGGGGCGACAGGATTCGAACCTGCGACCTCTCGGTCCCTAACCGAACGCTCTACCAAACTGAGCCACGCTCCGAACTTATTTTGTCAAAACTAACCTGATAGAAGATATCTTACCATAAACCAAAGAATTTGACAAGCAAAATTTTTCTTTTTTCCATTCTATAACAGTAAAATCTCTCAAAGGCTTTATCACCGCTGTTCTACTTTCTGTCTTTACCTGATAACAGCCTACCTCCTGCCATTGTTCCTCTCCAAGAGGACGAACTTTTACTATATAATCCCTCTGTTTTGCTGCTCCAACTGGTATTGAATAGATAACCACTCTATTTTGTACTTTATCTATTTCTTTTGCTTCTTCTGTTTTCATCTATTATCTCCTTTTTCTTTATTCTAATAAGAGTTTACGATATAAAAAATTGCAATACAAATCCTTCTACTGTAATAAACTGATATTTTCTGTGCCTTTTTACAAATTATACAATGAACTACTTCTTGAATAACTATAATTTGTTGTAAAATGAAATTTTTTATCATTTTCGGAAAAAGTCCGTATAACCAGTCCGCCGGACGGAACCTTTCCAGAAAATGATATCAGATTGTAGATATTCCTTCTAAAGAGAGTGGAGATTGCCTTTGGAGCCTGAAGATAACAGCCTCTCAACCACATTTATAAACTATTCAACGCCCACCAGCTAAAGCCAGCGGGCGTTGAATGACAGAAAGCTCTCTTTTAAAATAAGCTACTCCATTTTTTTATCTCTTCCATAAATCTTTTGTTATTGTTTCATGGGATCTATTGCTCTGACATTAATTTTTCTAATAACTCACCTGCACTATCTGCCATAATTCCGTCGTCATTTTTACAACCTTTATAATTAGCATGATAAGTCACTTTTCCATCGTCCCACAATTTTACCCCAAAACAAAGGAACTCCAAATTCCCTTCATATTCTTTTTCCGCCTGCTTCATCTCTCTTACGGATCTGTCAATCGTTCCCATCATATCGTATAGTTTTTTCTTATCCTTCTCTGATGCAGCATCCAGATTATCTATCAGTTTTACGTTATTAAACATATCCGCCGACAACAAAACATTGAACTTTGATCCAAACTTCCACATACTACTCCGTGAATCGGAAAATTTCCCATAGTAATTAAAACTTATCTCATGATTGCTGTCTGAATACATGGCTTCTAGTGTATTCAGGGCTGTAAATTGCACATTAACCGGATTTTTGAATCTTCCAGTAGAAAGACATCTTCTGTAATACCAGTCATCCATTATTTTACTTTCTTTCATTGATGCTTCGAAATATGCACGTTTTTTCTCCTCACTGTCCAGACCTGCATCACGCAATTCCAATGCTTTAATATACCATTCCATATGTTTTGCATACGTCTCTGGCTCATCTAAGCGAAATGTTTCCATTATATTAATATTCCCTGTGGAATTTGTACGTACCAGTCTTTTTATTTCCGCCGTATTATTTTCCCATTCTTCTCTTACACTGGTTTTTCCTGCCTCCTTTTTCTGTCTCATGCTGTTCTCAGACATTAATCTTCCTTCCTCGGATAAATCAAATATCACGCTCTCGGAATTATCTACTTTTTCTTTTTCTATCTCGGATACTTTTGGCTGAGATTTTATAACAGACTTTACCAGTCTTTCTGTAGAGCGAAGCTCATTCATTTTAACTTTTATATCCATACTCATATATCTTCCTCTCCATACCTTATAAAAGAAGTTGCAAACTGGTGCATCAATCACATGTCTAACATTCCTCTCCACTCATCCACGCCCCTCTTTGCAGTAAAAACTCCCAGAGTGGAACACACATCTGACGAAAACCCATCTTCAAACATATAGTATGTCTATCAACCAAGTTAAGTGCTATATTTATAATAATAAAAATAATTTCTATCCGTTATAGATTTATTATTTGCCAGATAAACCGTCACTCTCATAAAGTCATAATGATGTGTAGAATACCCAATATTATAACTCAGACCACCACAAGCAGGATTTAATTGTATTTTCATTGTAAAATTCCCATTACTATCTGTAATTGCTGTCCCATATACTCTTGCCAATTCTGGTTGATTCCCATCAATCCATTGTTGATCAAAAACTTCCCCTGATATTATAACATTTGCCGCTCCTCTTCCCTTATACGTTGCTCTTCCATGAACCACCAGTATATTTGGCACCATGTCATTTTCTTCCAGTCTATCATACAACCCCTCATTATATTCAATCTTGTTAAGAGGAAGATCAAAATACGCAATAGATACCATATCTACTTTGGAGACTGGAGCCACAGAAAGAGTATAAACAGGTATATCTTCGGCATTAAAATCACTGAAGGTGTTTGTACTCACAATACGAAGGTAGTAGGTACCAGCAGGTAATACCACCTCCCCACCATTGCCTGATCCCATATAAAACATTCCAAAGTAGTCTGATACTAAGTTTTGATATATCTCAAATTTACAGCCATTTGTACTTGAGCTTGATTGAATATTTAATCTGATTCTATCGTATTGGGGACTGTCAAGCACCGTAAAGGAATACCAATCATTATCGATAGGGGAATTTAACTTTCCTGTTATCTTGGCGCCGGATCCCCCTAAATTCAATGTCTTTGCTTCTTTGGCATTCTCATCTGGTTCGCTGCTGTCCGAAAAATTAGTTGTTACAGAATAATCTAATGTATATGATTCTGTCTCACTGCCGCCGCCTACAGAATATATACAAACATATACCAATTCATCACCAGATGCCAAATACCCAATGGATTCATCCAATGTCCCTGATCCATCTGTACAAGTTATATAATCACTAGATTTTATCAAAGATAATGACGAATCATAAAGCAGCAGATCATAGTCAATCTGTGGATTATTGGGCAATTTTAATCTTGCTTGTAAATAATCTCCATATGTAAGATTTACTGCGTATAATAAATAATCATTTGTCTGAGCAAGATACCCTGTATCTGAACCATAATATATAACACTATCTTGCTCTGTACTATTTCTGGAATCTACAACCTGAATCTCATCCACAATATATTGCGCAATTGTATCATTATTTAATTTGACAATGCTCTCTTTATCTACTGAGATATTGTCAATTGACATATCAACGTTATCAGGCAAATTAATTTCTATATCACTAATTGCAGGACTCTCTGTAACATCGTACTCGCTTGCAAAAACAACATTAGTATTGAGCGAAAACACCAGCGTCAACGCTAATAGCAATGATACCACACTTGATACATTTCTTTTCATGCTATTTCTAATCTCCTTCCTTGTGAATTAAACTATATATGGTTATTTCGCTCTTCTTGTCTTTCGTAATAATCTGTAGCCAAATTAGGTTTCTCAGAGATTCCCGTGCCAGACCACCCGTCCTTTCAAGCCAATAAACATTCCTATAGATAACACCATATTTATTTTCTTGGCAATCCAATCATCTAATTTCCTAACACAATCTTCGCATTGATTTTTCAATCAATTGTAATCATCCTCTTTCTATGAAAAGAATACTATCGGAAACCCACAGCCCTTGAACACACTGCATATCCAAAGCACTCTCGTTTTTCTTCACCTCCATCTTTCACAAAAACTAAAGAATGTCACACATAAATCGATTCCATTAAAAGCTCTGATCCTTTTCCTTCACCAGATACTTTTATAGGTATCTAATCAATAAGTAGATTTATTATGCAAAATATATAAATAGAACTCCTTTATTTGCATAGATGGCTTTTAGCATATAATTACCATTCTCAAAAAAGCAAAATACTATATAAATATATTATAGAGTACTAATTATTATATTTCAAGTTATTTAAATCAAAAAATTATGACAAACTCAACAACTTTTGACTATGTATACTATCACCACCAGAAAACTCTGGTGGTATTCCATTCCGAGAAGTTGGAGCCGATGAAGAAGTAGATTCTGGCACTGCAGAGCTGATCCAGTGTACGGAAAAGGGGAAAACACACAACCCACATAAAGGGACAACAAAGACCTAATGGATTGCCTGTACCGGGAAGACGGAAATGACTCTGACGGCATCTCCCCTGTCAGGAATCCGCTGCATAAGAAAGCTTAAATAAGATCTGCTTGAAAAATCTCTGCTATCATAGCCATTGTTATCTCGAACAGTCCTTCTTTATCCTTAAAGCAGTCCTTCTGGTAAGAAGCAAGTTTTCCAAAATAGCAAATGTCCACGTTTGATTTCCAGCACCACATCTGCCTGCTTTGCCACCTCGCCGGAGTGCGTCACAACCACCACACACTTTCCAAACACATGGGCGCTCTCTTTCAAAATCGCCGTAATTTCCTCGGTGGTGTCGACATCCAGATTCCCAGTCGGTTCGTCTGCCAAGATGACCGGGGCATCAAAGGCCAGTGCCCGCGCAATCGCCACCCGCTGCTGTTGTCCGCCAGACAGTTTCATCACATTCCGCTGCGTTTCGTCCTTTGTAAGCCCCAGCCGCTCCAGAATAGGGACAACATCCAGCTTGGCAGTGAGCTGCACATTTTCAACGGGCGTCATGTAATCGATCAGATTATAGCTCTGGAAAATCAGCGAGACATGGTTCCTGCGGTGATATTCCAAGCCCTTTGTCATAATATCCTCGCCGTCAAACAAGACACTGCCCTTTGTTGACATATCCAACCCACCCAGCAGGGACAACAATGTGGTCTTGCCAGACCCGGATGGACCAAGAATGGCATACATCTTTCCAGCTTCCAATTCCGCGTTGACGTTCTGCAAAATCGCCTTACCCTTTTCATAGGTGTAAAAAACATTCTTCAATTCCAATATTGGCATGATCATCCCTCCTTTAGCTCATTTTCGACAAGATCTCGCGGGGTTTCAGCCGCATGACCATAATAGATGATGCACTGATGGCCACAATAATAATGGCAAGACCAATCAGATAAAGTTGGGCAAGGTTGTAAAGCCCAATGGACACATGGATGCCGCTCTCCGTAGGCAAGGACTTCTGAATAAGATTGTCCGCACCCACATCAACAGCAACAGAAACATCGTTTTCGTCCTCCTGCTCGGTCTGCATGCTCTGCTTCAACAGGTGGTTGCCGATTTGTTCCGCTATAGCATTGCTGGTGAAATAGGACAGGCCAAAGGCGAGTATAGCAATCAGCAATACCTCTATCAGATATTGACCGATGATGGCAGATTTCCTGATGCCCACAGATAAGAACACGCCGATTTCATGGATGCGGGTCTTTGTCCAAAGAGTCAATACAAGGGCAAGGATAATGGCGCTGACAACGATAATCACCACCAGCAAGATCACGACCAGTTCATTCAGTGTAGCCAGTGGAGCAGCGGCGTTTTCGTAGGTTTCATTGTCAATTTCCACAATAAAGGCTTCCCAGTCAATTCCCGGCAATGCCTTTATATCAGCTACCACTCGCGCCATGTCCTGTGGGTCATCTATGGTAATGTGGAGCGCAGAAAAGCCGTAATTGATCTCCCCACCGTCAAATTCTTTCGAGGTTTGCAAATCCACAAACACCCGATTTTGAATCTTGTCATAAGTGGTAATGGTTTCCCCAAATTGCTCCACCACACTCGGAGTAAAAAACCCGATAATCTGCACCTTAATTTCCTGCCCGGTAAAGCTCTCATCTTCCATGCTGTAACTGTGAGCGGTAAGATAGTCCCCTATCTTCAACTCATTTCGTTCAGCCAAGTCTTGGCTGATGATTGCCACATGGGTATCGTTGGCGGAGATATGCCGCCCCTCTGCCAGTGTCAATGTGCCAGTGGTAAAAAGTTCATCATCCTCTGTGTTGCATACACCCAACACCTTTGTGTAACTTTGATACTTTGCGTCAGTTGAGATCGTTCCGGGGAACAGAGACACTCTGTCAAATGGTAAAAGCGTATCCTGCCGCGCGCTGCAATATTTCACGCTGGAAATACCTTTGATGGCGGCGATGTTCTCTGGAGTAAATTGTACGGTGGAGTACATAATAAAATTAGTACTGGTCTTTCCGGTTTCCTCGTCATATTCCTCCTTGACAGTTTCTCTGACCACATAGGGACTATGGCTCCAATCCACAAAAATATCAAATTTGCCGCCCAAACTCTGCCGCAAATCAAGCTGCGCCGCCTCAGATGCTTTCCAGATGGAAAGTCCTGTCAGGACAAAGGTTGCCATAATCAGCAGGATAGTAAACAGGAGAATGGTTTTCCCTCGCTTTCTTATAACGTACAGAAACGCCCTCTTGAAAATACTCATGGTTTGATACCTCCGTATTGTTGTGCTATTCTTCCGAACGCACCCGTAGAATAACACCCCAATGTGGAATATGTATGAAACGTACATGGAATTTAAGCAGAAATGAAAAACTCCCCAGTCGGGGAGTTTTTCACATTTATAGTTGAATTGTAAAACACATTCCCTGCGAGGACTTCATTGGCGCAAAAGAATAGGGGATGTTCATAGCGGTCAAGAGAGTGTCCACAATATAAAGCCCCAAACCGTTGCCCCCGCTCTCCCGACTCCGAGAAAAATCTGGACGGTAAAATGGTTCAAACAGCCGGCGGATCTCATCGTCAGGAATAGGAACACATCCATTTTCAATGATTAGATGGTTTTTATCCATATAGACAGAAATGGTCTTCCCGATCTCCGTATATGCGACAGCATTTGCAAGAACATTAGACACCGCCTTACTGAACGGGCCGACAGGCAACACAGTGGGAAACTGTTCCGGCAGATCAAGAGAGAACGTAATTTGATGTGCCGCCGCAATCAGTTGATAAGGTTCACATAATTCTGCCAACAGTTCAGACATATCTATCTGCTTAGGCGGTTCAGCGGTCAAATCCAACTTGGAAGTTTCTAAAATCTCATGTATCATCTCGGAGAGCTGTTCCACCATCTCTTTGCACTCCGGGAGATAGGTCGCATAGTCCTGATATTTTCCAACGCCTAAAATCATGTTTTCTAACGTGGCGTTCAAGGCAGTCACTGGTGTTTTCAGTTCATGGGACGCCACCCGCAGAAAGTCAACCTTGGCATGCTCCATATCATGCACAGCATCTTTCTCTCGCTCTAAATGTTCAATAGAGGAGAGAAGATTAGAATATAGATCGTTGACATTCTGCGCCAACGTACCAATCTCATCCTTTGTATGAATCGGGCAGTTTGCCCTGTAATCTAACTTCATCATTTGCTCGGTTGAAGCAGAAATCTTTTTGATAGGATTGACAATCGCCTTGGAAAATAGCATTGAACAAACAACGGCGATCAGCAAAGAACAACTTAACGAGATAGGAAGAGCCTTTTCTACTGCCTCAGCCACAAATTGCTCTTGCCGGATACTGATAACAACATCATCTAGGGTACTCATGGCAAGCTGCATCCGTGGGGCAAGCAGATAAATCAGCCCATGTATAATAACAACGACAAGCAACATGATGCTCATAGTATAGAGAAAGATTTTCGGAAACAATTTTAATCCCTTCATGGCCGTACCTCATATTTGTAACCAATCCCCTTAACTGTCACAATACAATCAAGGCGCAACTTCTTCCGCAGATTTTTGATATAAGTATCCACGGTTCGGTCAATGATCGGATAATCAGCGCCCCACAACTCGTCCAAAATCTGTGAGCGGGTCAATACCAATCCCTTATGTTCCACTAGCAGCCGGAGCAAATCAATTTCCTTGGGCATGATGTCGATCTTCCCGGTGCCATCACTGGCTGTGTAACCGGAGAAATTAACTGTCACATCACCAAAGGTAACTGTTTGGGGCAGCAGGGCCTGACCACTCCGGCGCAGGAGTGCAGTGATCCGCTTTCCAAGCAGTACCATGGAAAATGGCTTTGTCATATAGTCGTCTGCCTGCTCGTCAAAACTCATAACCTGCGTATACTCGTCCTCGATAGCTGTGAGCATTAGAACAGGCACTGTGCTTGTCCGCCGTATCTCGTGTAAAATAGACAGACCACTGATACGGGGCAGCATAATGTCCAGCACAACAAGATCGATGTCATTCTCGCGGAAAAACTGTAACGCCTCCCCACCATTATAAGCTGGGATAACCTTATGGCCTGCAGGTCGTAGATATTCACAGATTGCATCGTTGGTCTTGTGATCGTCCTCAATAATTAGTAATGTTGCCATTGACGCACCTCCTTTTGAGGGCAGTATAACATGGGAATATGGAATGTGTGTGAAATAACTTTTCCTCCCTTTTTGGCAAGACATCAAACGGAAAAGGAAAAATATGGACTGGTCTTAGAAATACTTTGCCCAGCCCATAGACTGCACCTCACATACCACCATAACTATAGAAAAGCAGACCTAGCTTTAATATCTCTTCCATAAATCTCTTGTTATTGTTTCATTGGGATCTATTGCTCTGACATTAATTTTTCTAATAACTCATCTGCACTATCTGCCATAATTCCGTCGTCATTTTCACAATCTTTATAATTAGCATGATAAGTCACTTTTCCGTCGTCCCACAGTTTTACCCCAAAGCAAAGGAACTCCAAATTCCCTTCATATTCTTTTTCCGCCTGCTTCATCTCTCTTACGGATCTGTCAATCGTTCCCATCATATCGTATAGTTTTTTCTTATCCTTCTCTGATGCAGCATCCAGATTATCTATCAGTTTTACGTTATTAAACATATCCGCCGACAACAAAACATTGAACTTTGATCCAAACTTCCACATACTACTCCGTGAATCGGAAAATTTCCCATAGTAATTAAAACTTATCTCATGATTGCTGTCTGAATACATGGCTTCTAGTGTATTCAGGGCTGTAAATTGCACATTAACCGGATTTTTGAATCTTCCAGTAGAAAGACATCTTCTGTAATACCAGTCATCCATTATTTTACTTTCTTTCATTGATGCTTCGAAATATGCACGTTTTTTCTCCTCACTGTCCAGACCTGCATCACGCAATTCCAATGCTTTAATATACCATTCCATATGTTTTGCATACGTCTCTGGCTCATCTAAGCGAAATGTTTCCATTATATTAATATTCCCTGTGGAATTTGTACGTACCAGTCTTTCTGTAGAGCGAAGTTCATTCATTTTAACTTTTATATCCATACTCATATATCTTTCCCTCCATACCTTATAAAAGAAGTTGCAAGCTGGTGCATCAATCGCATGTCTAACATTCCTCTCCACTCATCCATGCCCCCACTTTGCGTGAAATACAGATCGAGCTCAATTAGCTAGACCACTATACCTCCCTTCTTTTACTTGCATCTTACACCAAACAAAACTCATATCTGATGAGATACCCTCTTATTTATATGAATCATTCAGTCTATTTTTACATTGGAGACGAACAAATAACCATCCTTGACTTTCTGTAATGTAACATGCCACTGCTTCTCTTCACTCTCTTTGATATATTCCAATATAAGTCTGTCATCTGATACCCAAAAACCAGAAAACACCATGCAATGCTGGTAGTTTGTATCACCAGCGATAACGTAGTAGCTATCATATTCCTGCAAATAATAGAAGTCTTCCAGACCTACTTTTTGTGTATCTTCCAACCCTATTCCCAGTCTCTCCTGTAAAAATGCATCCATTTCACTCGCTGTAATTCTGACAACATCCTGATACGGAGCCGCACTGTCGATTTCTGTCAACATTGCCAATTCTTCTTCAGAAATCTGATCCGCCTCATCACCTGTGCCGTTATAGAAAAGTTGGAATAAGTTAATCTCGCAGGGAGTACTATACTCACTTGACAATAGCATGTTATTCATAATATCTGTTTCACTGTTAAAGAATTCCCCACAAAATCGGATAATTTCACTTTCAGAAAGAACATTCGGATACCCAGTCGACTGTTCTGGAGCAAACTTTCCCTCATCCTGATCCCATATCAATATGGCTGTTATATCCGAGGAGCCTGTCAATTGATTTACAAAAGTGACGATCATCACATCTTCAGTCAGAAAATAAAATTGATTTTCCCCAAAAATTTCCAGTTCTTCTATCGGAATTTCTGTCCATTGTCCATTCTGAATACAAAAGTACATAACATCCTGTGCAGATATTCCCTGATAGGTGGATTTACCAGAAAAAATGATCCTGTCCTGTCCGTTACTCATAGGAAGGGTATCCACCCACACCTCATCTGCTGGGATCTCGTTATATGCCACTATGTCCATTGAATCAACCGCTAAAATAATGATTGCTCTCCTGCCAAGTCCGCCGGTATGTGGTGTGTTTAAGATCCTGCATACCACAAACACTTCTTTTACTTCAGGTTTGGAAAAAGAACCATAAAATGTCTGATCTATTGTCACATCAGATGCCTCAACAGTGCCTCCAGACTCATCATTTTCCAATACTGTTTCAATGATTCTATTATTCAGTTCGGACATTATCTGTGTACCATCTGACCCAACGGTTGCCGCACATCCATTCAAAACAAATAATGCAAATACTATGAAAATTGAAAACATTACAATTCCTTTTCTCAACTCTATCCCTCCCTACTTGTTCCGCTAGTTCAATTGATAAGATCCAACTGCGCAATCGGTATCATAATACAACCAAAAAGCCCGTAAACACTAGTGTTTACGGGCTTTCCCTGACTCCCCGAGCAGGGCTCGAACCTGCAACAACTCGGTTAACAGCCGAGTGCTCTACCATTGAGCTATCGAGGATTATTGATAGATTTTATTATAAACACTCCATTCACAAAAGTCAAGTCCCTTTTTTTCTTTTATTCTGAAAGCAACCTCCTTGACCAAAATCTGTTTTATTTTGGTCAAGAAGGCCCCTATTATAAATATCAACCACATTAATATATTTGCTTTTACCAGAATATCAATTTATACTTTAAACAGCTCTGCTGTCTTTTTCATTCGCTCAGCAATGTTCACGCCAAAAGGGCATCGTGTCTCACATCCATGACACTCTATGCACTCTTTTGCATGATGCTCCAAAGCAAGATAATGAGCCTTCACCGTTGCGGGAACTTCAGGCTGCATGGAAGCTAAGTCATAATATTTATTTACCATGGCAATGTCAATATGTACAGGGCAAGGCTTACAATGTCCACAATATGTACACTCCCCTTGACCAAATGTATGGTAAGGAGCATTGGCAAGCACAGTGGCATAATCCTTTTCCTTGTCTGTGGCAGTCTCATAAGCGACCGCCTGCTCCACATGCTCCGGTGTATCATATCCTGCCATAACTGCGGCCACCGCTGGGCGGGTAAGACAATAGTGAATACACTGAACCGGAGTAAGGGCGACGCCAAAAGGAGAACGTTTTTCATCAAATAACCTACCTCCAGCATATGGCTTCATCACAGTAAGCCCTACATCATGCTGCTCACAAAGCATATACAGCTCCGTTCGGGCTGGATCAATCCCACTCCATTCTTCCTGATAATTATCAGCAAAATAATTATCAAGATTATCCGTAGGTGGCAGCAGATCAAAGGCTGGATTAATACTGAACAACAACATTTCTACTATCCCACTCTCCACTGCCTTCTTTGCCATAGCAGGATTATGAGTACTCATACCAATATGCCGGATTTTTTTATTCGCCTTTAATTCTCTCACATATTCGATATAAGGTCCATGCATAGCAGCATCCCAATCACTGTCCTGATCGATAAAATGAATCATACCCAGATCAATATAATCTGTCTGGAGACGACGGAGCAGATCCTCAAATGCCTCCCTGCATCTCTCCACATCTCGCGTGCGCACATACTGTCCATCCTGCCATGTAGAACCAATATGCCCCTGAATAAACCATCTATCCCGCTGTCCCGCCAAAGCCTTTCCGATATTTGTTCGCACATTTGGCTCACACATCCAACAATCCAAAATATTGATTCCAAGTTCCCCAGCTCGATCTATAATGGCCTTACATTCTTCATAATTATGTCGTTCCAGCCACTCTGCCCCCAAACCGATCTCACTGACCATCAACTCTGTTTTACCCAATCTCCTATACTTCATGCTTACCTCCCATATTATATATAAAAACATATAAAGAAATAGGCTTTGACTTCCTTCTATAGAAATCAAAACCCAATCTTATCACTCTAACTCCCATTCGCCTGCTCTAACAGGTATACAAATCAGGATATAAAATTATTATATCTATATCTATGCGAGCTTGCTCTTAGCCAAATCTGCTAATGCGGTAAAGCCCTCTGCATCACTGATTGCCATATCAGACAACATCTTTCTGTTAATCTCAACTTCTGCCAACTTTAACCCATACATAAATCTGCTGTAGGACAAGCCATTCATTCTTGCTGCCGCATTAATACGAGCAATCCAAAGACGTCTAAACTGTCTCTTTCTCTCTTTTCTTCCTGCGTAGGAGCTTGCAAGTGCTCTCATCACAGACTGCTTTGCTACTCTATACTGTTTGGATCTGGCTCCTCTATAACCCTTTGCCAGCTTTAATATTCTCTTATGCTTCTTCTTAGCGTTCATTCCGCCCTTAACTCTTGCCATTGTCTTTCTCCTCCTTTTCCCTGATCAGCAATTAAATATACGGTAACAGCTTCTTCATGTTCTTAACATTTGAAGCATCCGTAATTGTAGCTTTGCGAAGATTTCTCTTTCTCTTAGCGGTCTTCTTGGTCAAGATATGGCTCTTATAGGCTTTCATTCTCTTTAATTTTCCTGTACCTGTCTTCTTAAAACGCTTTGCAACACTCTTGCTTGTCTTTATTTTTGGCATGTTATCTTCCTCCTTAATTTCTCAATCAGCGCTTTTCTCCCAACACAATCTGCATACTTCTGCCCTCAAGCTTTGCTGGCTTCTCGACCACAGCAATATCTGAAAGCTTCTCAGCGAATACATCAAGAATTACCTTGCTGCTTGACATGTGAGCCATCTCTCTGCCACGAAAACGCAATGTCACCTTTACCTTATCACCCTTCTCGATGAACTTTCTCGCAGCATTCACCTTTGTATTCAGATCGTTGTCATCAATATTAGGTGACAGGCGAATCTCCTTCACCTCTGTTATTCGCTGCTTCTTCCTTGCTTCCTTCTCTTTTCTCGCCAGATCATATCTATACTTTCCATAATCAATAATCTTACAGACTGGCGGTTTTGCGGTGGGTGCAATCTTTACTAAATCCAGATCTGCCTCCCTTGCAAGCTTCAGCGCATCCCTCGCTGACATAACGCCCAACTGTTCTCCGTTTTCGCCAATTAAACGAACCTCTTTGTCTCTGATTTGCTCATTAATCATTAAATCGCTAATAATCGTCCACCTCCAGATAATAATACTAAGCAGCATGCAGTTTTCTAATAATCAGGGCAGCAGTAAATCATCTCTGCGCAATTTAGTAGAGGAAAACCTTTCTCCTCTACCCGCCGCGCGGGGTGTGATATATCAAAAATAAATCTTCCTACACATCCCTGCACACAAAAAATGGATAGTTTCCTATCCACTCAATAAGTAGTATGACACAATCCATCATATGCTTAATTACAAACCCAAGTCGCCCTACGCGCTAAGGTGAGAGTGGATACTCTGCTTCTTCCTGTTATTTACAGCTTCTCTATTCTAACACAAATCATGTATTGTGTCAACTAGTTTTACCACGAAAAAATAAATGCCATCATTTTCTACTCAGAACCGATAGCCTAATCCATCAACACCGCAACTAGTCAATCTCCCTCCCTAACGACCAAATAGCCACAAGGGAAAAGAGATTGACAAGAATAACTCATAACAAGCAGTTACCACATCAAGAATATCTATATCTTAATTTTAGTCCATTTTCCTGACCGGAATCGAAAGAACGTTAGCAGAAATCTGCTAAGCTGATCACATGCTGTTCCAAGCCATATTCCCACTACTCCAAGCCCAAATGTATAACACAACAAATACGATGCGATCGGTCGTATCAATGTGACACTAATAGTGGACGCAAAGGTCGTAAACATAACATCACCCGCACCTCTTAGGCAGCCCATATAGATAACCTGAGCGATCTGCAATAACACAATTACAACCATCACCTGCATAATCTGCACGCCCATAGAAATAATGACCTCCTCCTCAAAGTAGAGCCTATACAACGCCCTTCCTCCCAGAAGGTAAATCAATGAAAGCACAACTGATATGGCATTTCCGATTCTTTGGCATAGATTTCCATACTTTTTGGCAAGTTCCGGTTTTCCTTCTCCAAGACTCTGTCCAATCAGCGCAACTGCTGCCACCTGCATGCCATCTCCAAAAGAGAAAGAAAGCGACATAATATTCATACCCACATTGTGCGCGGCAAATGCACTTGTCCCAAGCTTCGCCGCCATCACTGCCACAGACATAAAACCAATGCGAAGCAGAATCTGTTCTAAAAAAATGCTGGAGGCAATCTTCACCATATTTCTTGCCGCCTCCATCGCTGGTCGTATCTTGTTATCTATAATAGTATAAATACTGATAAAACCGTCCTTTCGAAACAAGGAGGCAATACTCATAATACAGGCTACCACCGTCCCCAGCACTGTGGCGAGAGCAGCACCCCTAACACCCAACGCCGGAAAACCAAACTTTCCTCCAATTAACAGATAATTAAATATCATATTAATCAGATTTGAGGTGACATTCGTCTTCATGGCAATTCTTGTGTTGCCTGAACCTCTCTGTGCAGCATTAATAGTAAGAGAAATAATATTGAAAATCATACCACCCATTATAATGCGAAAATACAGTGCTGCACTTTCATGTGTATCTGCCTCTGATCCACTTAAGCGCATAATCTCATCCGCAAATATAACAAAAGCAGCACTGACCACAATTCCAGCCACTGCCACAAAAAGAAGCGCCATCACCAGCACCTGATTTGCCTTATATGGATCTTTCTCTCCCTTTCTTCTTGCCACCAAAGCAGACACTGCCACATTTGTGGCAATAAATAGAGCAAGCCCGATAAATTTTGGATTTGTGGTCAGTCCCACCGCTGCCACAGCATAAGAACCAAGCGAGCTAACCATCAATGAATCAATCAACCCTGCCAGTGCCACGAAAAAAGATTCCAGAACAGAAGGCCACGCCATCTGAAAAACTGTTTGTAGTGTCTCTAGCTTTGATTTTTCATTTGTTTTCATCTCGTCCATTATATATTATCCTCTTATTTTACTGACATATTTTCTTTGGGTATCTACAAAATCTTTATACAAAGAATATTCCTTTCTATTCAAACACCCATCAACACAATTGACTATTTCCTATAACTTCTTGTAAATTTTATACTTTATCTCCTGTTAAGAATTTGTTGTATCATTTTCGAGAAAGGTCCGCCCAGCGAACTGTTTGTGTTCCTTCGTCACCCCGCTTGCGCTTAGTGAAAAACGCAGCGGACGCTAAGCTCGAAACTACCTCGCTAAGCGCCAGCGTTTTTCAATAGGTTCCTTGAGGACCACAAACAGTTCGCCGGGCTGTTTTTTCAGTTAGGTAAAACACGTTTTCATTCTACTTGTATAGGATAAATAAATCATTTTTTTGTCTTTATTAGAAGAATTTAACACTCTATAAATACAAACAAAATTATAATAAATATAAAGTTGTAAGTATATAAAGGATCACCGTTTACCTAAAATGTTCAGCAAAACAGTATAGCCCGTCTGCTATTTTCCTCAAGGAACCTATTGAAAAACGTCGGTACTTAGCGAGGTTTTTCACGAGCTTAGTATCCGTTACGTTTTTCACTAAGCGAGAGCGGGGTGACGGAGGAAAATAGCAGACGGGCTATACGGGCCGTTTCCGAAAACCGTAAAAGAAATTTCATCTTACAAGAAGTCATGACTATTTGTATTATTTTTGTAGAAAACACTTTCTCCACTTCTGCCGGACACCCGTCAGCTTATTTTTCCGGGTGCACATATGCAATCGAGCACAAAAGATCGTCTCCCCTGCTCGACACGTGGAGAGCACATGCAGCTTTCGCCGCTCATTTCCCTACACACCTTTGCATATAAAAAAGGATGCCTGAAAAAGACGATTCAGACACCCTTTCACACGTAACCTTTCCCTTATCTGCATCCACAGGTGCACTGGAAGCTTGCGCACTTCGTATCCTCACAATTACATGCTCGGCTTCCCGCGATTCCAATATGCTCGGCATGACACTCGCAGTCTGTGTTAAAACGGCAGTTTGTCGCCTCACAATCCACTTTTAAAGAAGTATCAGGAGTCTCAAAGCTATTGCGGAAGGAATCCTCAGACTTCTCATAAAAGCTTGCGCAAAAGGTAGATTCTGGTGTTTTTGCATCAGCACCCTCGATCAAGATATTTCCCTTGCAGCATTTCTCATCCGAATTGTGGATACAGTTTGTGACATTACAGTCTAATACTGGCATAGTGTTTCCTCCTTGTTGATATGAGAATATAACAATCTGTTCCTACCATATTCTGTACCAATTTTCAGAAACTTATGCCTTTTTGGCTTATTTCTTTTCGTCTTTTATATTTATTTTTTTAATTTCCTTTGTGCGAATTTCCTCGCACACAGCACTGATAAACTCTGCAAGCGGCTTCTGCCCTTCATCTCCGTCAAAACGGCTTCTAACTGACACCATCTGCTCTTCCTCCTCCTTCTGCCCAACTACCAGCATATAAGGAAGCCTTGCAAGTCTCGCCTCGCGGATCTTATATCCAATCTTCTCGCTTCTCTCATCAATAGTATACAATATACCATTCTTCCCAAGCTCCGCTCCCACCTTCTTTGCATACTCATGATACTTCTCAGAAATAGGAAGAATACGAACCTGTTCCGGGCAAAGCCATGTCGGGAAATTTCCCTCATATTTTTCAATCAAGCTCGCCAGTGTTCTTTCATAGCATCCCATAGAAGTTCTGTGAATAATATACGGACGTACCTTCGCACCATCTGGATCGACATAGTACATATCAAATTGCTCCGCAATCGCACAGTCAAGCTGAATGGTTATCATGGTATCCTCTTTGCCATACACATTTTTTAGCTGAATGTCAATCTTTGGACCATAGAAGGCCGCCTCACCGTCTGCCTCAGTAAATGGCAGCTCCTTCTCCACCAGCAAATTACGGATAATTCCCTGTGTCTTCTCCCAATATGTGGCATCACCCAAGTATTTCTCCTTATTCTCTGGATCCCACTTAGATAAACGATACGTTACATCTTCATCAAGTCCCAATGTCTTTAGACAATAAAGAGCCAAATCAATGCATCCAATCAGCTCCTCCTCAACTTGATCAGGCCGTATAATCAAATGTCCCTCTGAAATAGTAAACTGGCGCACACGAGTAAGCCCATGCATCTCTCCAGAATCTTCGTTGCGAAACAGAGTGGACGTCTCGCTGTAACGGCACGGCAGATCCCTATATGATTTCTGGCTTGCCTTGTAGACATAATATTGAAATGGACAAGTCATAGGGCGCAGTGCCAGCACTTCCTTATCCTTCTCCTCATCCCCAAGCACAAACATTCCTTCCTTATAATGATCCCAATGTCCAGATATTTTGTACAGATCACTCTTTGCCATAAGAGGCGTCTTTGTCCTCATATAACCGCGATTATAGTCCTCCTCGTCCTCAATCCAACGCTGCAAGGTCTGAATAATCTTCGCTCCCTTTGGCATCAGCAACGGCAGTCCCTGTCCAACCACATCCACCGTAGTAAATAATTCTAATTCCCTTCCCAACTTATTATGATCTCTCTTTTTAATATCTTCCAGATATTCCAGATATTCGTTCAGCTCCTCTTTCTTAGCAAATGCTGTGCCATAGATTCTGGTCAACATCTTATTCTTCTCATTCCCTCTCCAATACGCGCCCGAAGATGAAATAAGCTTAAAAGCCTTTACCGGCTTTGTGCTCATAAGATGCGGTCCGGCACAAAGATCAACAAAATCTCCCTGACGATAAAAAGATATCACGGCATCCTCTGGTAAATCCATGATAAGCTCTACCTTATAAGGCTCCTGCCTCTCCTCCATAAAGGCGATCGCCTCTTTTCTTGGAAGAGTAAACTTCTCCAGAGGCTTCGCCTCCTTAATAATCTTCTTCATTTCCTCCTCAAGCCTATCCAGATCCTCCCTGCTAAATGGCTCATGTTCAAAATCATAATAAAATCCTGTATCTATAGAAGGTCCAATCGCAAGCTTTGCCTGCGGATACAATCTCTTAACTGCCTCCGCCAAAATATGTGATGTCGTATGACGATATGCTGAAAGCCCCTGCTTATCACTTACTGTCAAGATATTAAGACGGCAGTCTTTATCAATAACTGTGCGCAGATCCACAATCTCTCCATCCACCTCTCCAGCACATGCCATCCTTGCCAGCCCATCACTAATATCTGCCGCAATTTCCAGAATACTCTTAGCCTCTACATACTCTCTCACAGAACCATCTTTACATGTAATCTTCATAAAATCCTCCTTCTACACTCTAAAAAACACTACAATCACTACTGCCCTTGCGCACCCTTGTGCAATCGAGCTGGGAAACGTTCTTCTTCCCCACTCGCTGTGCGGGGCGCAGGTAGCTTGCTACTAATTTCCTTACGCGCCTCCTGTGCAATCGAGCTGGGGAACATTCTTCTTCCCCACTCGCCGTGTGGGGCGCGAGTAGCTTTTGCTACTAATTTCTTTACGCGCCCCTGCACATAAAAAAATCCCACACACTACTTCCGTAATGCATGGGACGATTTATTCCGCGGTTCCACCCTGCTTGCACATATCCAAACCAAATACATGCCACTCTCTGATGATAACGGTATCACCGGACCGGATTGGGGTCACTCCAAGGTAGTTTTCAGACAGTTCCAGCTAAGGTATTCACAGCACACAACCTCTCTCTGAAGCTTTTCCTGCCTTACTCGTCTTATCTGCGCATTTACAATATTAATCAAACCTACACTACAAACAACAATATATCACGCTTGCTGCTCCCCAAAGGATGGAACCTGATCCTCGTGGCAGTCGCCACTTGGCTCGTTGCTCACGTGAATCAATTTAATACTTTAGATTATAGCACGATAAAATATTTTGTCAACTCTCCTGTATTACAGACACGACAAACGCATGAATGTATTTTACAACCAAAAGCTATGCGTAGGATTAATAACTCACAAGTTCATTATTCGTTTCAAATACTTTTCTGGATTTGTTCCTTGAAGATAGACACTCCCGAGTTTGCCACTTCTTAAACACAATTAAATAAAAAATTTCCTTATTTTGC
>CAJUOO010000063.1 GCA_910588535.1 uncultured Lachnospiraceae bacterium
AATTTACAAGATGTTATAATATCTTGTATAGGTTTTTCTTAATGCAACAGCCCCATTCGATTGTTTTTTGGTATGCAATGCGAGGTGTGCCATCCTCTACATAGATGGTACCACATGGCTGAAAGCCGTTTTGGCTGAGAAGCGTCTGCATTATGGTATTGCGGCTGTGAGTGTCGATGCGGATAGTAGAGATAAGCGTTTCACAATAAGAGAGACATTGTTTAAAAACTGCTTTTCCGCCTTCTCTTGCGGCGATGCGATGTATGGTTCCATAGGGCAGGGAGTTTTGCCAACTGCCCTCGATGGATTGGTAGGTGGGTTCTTCTCCGATAATAAAGGCAAATATGCCGTCTATCTGCCCATTCTGCTCAATAACATAAAGCTGACGGCATTGAATATCCATGGATACTCTTTCAGCCGACGGCCAATCTGTTCCCCACTGATCAGGGTTTCCGTTTTGTCTCATTTGTTCCCTCGCATAAGAATAGATCGGCAGAATAGATTCCAGATCCGAAATATCAGCTAATCTAATAGACATGTTGTGCTCCTCCTAATGTTGTACTATGGAGTATTATAGCAGAGAAGGGCAGGGTAGTCCAATAAAAGGCGAAAAACTTGCCTTTGCTCCTTAAGAGTGCTATAATGATCTTCGTCTGTCGTGGAGATTACATATGCAAAGAGGGAGAAATGGTAAAGGTGGAACGTAAAAAGTCAAAAAGCTATGAGATGGATATGTGCAGTGGGCCAATTATGGGTAAGCTGCTCTTGTTTGCATTTCCTGTTATGCTTTCAGGTGTATTGCAGCTTTTATTTAATGCAGCGGATATCGTGGTAGTTGGGCGGTATGCGGGGAGTGATTCACTTGCGGCGGTGGGCTCAACAGGTTCTCTGGTCAATCTTTTGACCAATCTTTTTATTGGGCTTTCCATAGGAACAAATGTTTTGACAGCGAGATATTATGGAGCAAATAAAAAGCGTGATGTGGAGGAGACGGTTCACACGGCTGTGTTGACCAGTGTGATAAGTGGTGTGATTCTGGTTGTGATTGGCATGATTTTTGCCAAGCCGCTTTTGATTGCTATGGGTTCGCCTGAGAATGTATTGAATAAATCGGCTCTTTATCTACGCATTTATTTTCTTGGTATGCCGGCGACAATGCTTTATAATTTTGGCAGTGCAATATTAAGAGCGATAGGGGATACCAGACGCCCGCTGTATTTTTTGACCATTGCCGGGGTGGTAAATGTAATATTGAATTTGATTTTTGTAATTGGTTTTCATATGGATGTGGCTGGGGTCGCATCTGCCACTGTGATCTCACAGTGTGTGTCGGCGTATTTGATTACCCGCTGTTTGATAAAAGATGACGGTGCATGTCATCTGGATCTGAAAAGACTCTTTAGCAAACAAGACAAGCTGATAAAGAAGGATAAACTGTTTGGCATTGTGCGCATAGGGCTTCCTGCTGGTATGCAGGGGATGGTGTTTTCTTTATCAAATGTGGTAATCCAGTCATCCATCAATTCCTTTGGCTCTGTCGCCATGGCCGGCAATACGGCGGGCAGCAATATAGAAGGATTTATCTATATAGCGATGAATTCCTTTTATCAAACCTCTATCAGCTTTACCAGCCAGAATTATGGCGCCAGAAGATATGATAGAATTTTTCGAATTTTGTTCGGATGCTTGTTTTATGTCGTGGTGGTGGGAGTGGTGACAGGAAATCTGGCTTATTTTATGGGTGGAAGACTGCTGCAGCTCTATTCTCCCGACGCGGAGGTGATCTCTTATGGGCTGAGGCGCATGAGCATTATATGCACGACCTATGCTCTTTGTGGAGTTATGGATACTATGGTGGGAAGTATTCGAGGGCTTGGCTATGCCGTTATGCCAATGATTGTGTCCTTGCTTGGGGCATGTGGATTGCGCATGCTTTGGATCTTTACAGTATTTGCAAATCACAGAACGTTGGAGACTTTGTATATTTCTTATCCGGTTTCGTGGGCAATCACGGCAGCGGCACATCTGGTGTGTTTTGCGGTTGTGTGGAAAAGATTGAAAATTGAGTAAATCTATACTGCTTTAGATAGTTAGTCAGGGAGATTTCGGGTATGTATCAGATAGGGATTTGTGATAATGAAGATGTTTTGATTGATAAGCGTATGGAGGAAAAAAGATTATGAAAAAACGCCTTAAAAATATACTAACCAAGTCGTCGAAGAAAAATGGTTTATTACTTTTTAGATGTGTTATTTGTTGTACCTTACTTTCGGGAATGTTGATTGGGTGTTCTGCAATAAAAAATGATTCACCAGAGGAATCGGTTCAGATAGACTTAGACACTATAAGTCAAAGTTCAGAAGATAGTAACAATTCACAAACAGATGGTAGCAGTACAGATATATCCAGTGATACACAAAATGGAACCATTGAGAATCCACCAGAACAGCCATTGGGACTGGAAGAAAATAGTTACAAATCTATACTTTTGGGTAAAAGTAATTTTATATGCACGGATTTGGCAAATAAGAGTTTAAATATCAGTGAAATAGGACTGGTTGCTACAGATGATGATAGTGTTACCATTAGTGCTACAAAATTTGCAGTTATAGATATTGATGGGGATGGAAAAGATGAAATCGTTCTTTGGCTTCAAATAAATGGTATCTCTGATTACGGTTTTGAGATATTACATTATCAGAACGGAGAAATCTATGGATATACGTTGCCGTATAGGGAATTTATGAATTTAAAAACAGATGGTACATTTTTGTTTTCAAGTGGTGCTGCTGATTCTGGAATAGGGAAAATGATTTTTTCCGAAACGGAATATAGTGTAAGCACTCAGACTTATAGCCAATCTAGATATGATTCAAACAATGAACTAATGGTACAATTTTTTGTAAATGAGGAATCTTGTTCAGAAGATGTTTTTAATGATGTTATAAACGATCAAGAACAAAAAGCAGATGTGGAGTGGTATGACTTGTCTGAAACTAATGTAAATACTATTTTACATTAGTTTGCTCTATTGTACAGCTATTTTTGACATCGAATGAGAGCAAATGGCGAAATGGAAATGGCAGATGTTTATGCGCACGGTATACACGATTATGCAGATGAAAGATATCAGAAATATGATTACCCAGAAGAATGGTTAGAGGATGTGGAAAAGGTAGACGAATGGCTAAAGGATAATGAAGAATATATGTATAAATAGATGTACGATTTGATTTTGGAGCACAAAAAAGAGGTGCTAAAGCTGAGAGAAGAATAGATTTGTATAGTAGAATTTCTGTTTGTGCGCCTAAAAATCAAATGTGGACTACAGCAAACAGGAATGGTGCCCTTATTGGATTGTGTTACACAATTTTTAAAGGGAAAAGAAAATAGCCGCCACTACTGCAATAGTGACGGCTGTTAGTAAATAACAGTTATTTGTTAGAGGGTAGCCGCTTCTCTGGCTTTCTCTTTTCTATATCATAACATGTCATAAAGTTAAATTCAAGATGTTTTTGTTCCGGCCGGCGAGGTTTTGTAGCCCTGCAGAGCTTTTCACTTTCTTTTTATTTACGAAAACGGTTATCAAGTGCGCTTATTTCTTCTGGTGCATACCTGCCGCAGATAAGAAGCATACTTGATTGTCTTTTTCATGAAATAAATTTTTTTGCTACATTCCCAATACAGAATGAAAATGGAAAAAAAGATGTTGTATATCCTATGGCAGAGGCAGAAATCAAAGAAATCAGTCAGTACCTTAAGGACGGGAGCGTGGATTATGACAAATTATTGAGTGGTGATTATATTCTGGTTATGGACAATGATGTGGCAAAAGGTTCGTCCGGTGAACTGCCTGTGGTTCTCCGTCACCCCGCTCCCGCTTAGTGAAAAACGCAACGGACGATAAGCTCGAAACTACCTCGCTAACCGCCGGCGTTTTTCAATAGGTTCCTTGAGAACCACAGGCAGTTCGCCGGACTGTTTTTATCAGTTAGGCGAGACACGCTGTTACTCTGTTTATACGAGATTGATAAATTACTTAGATTGAAAAATCATGCTAATGTATTTATTTTTTGATCGGTAATTTGAGTCAGAGCCTCAAAATGTACCTTGAGTGCAGTCGGAAATCTAATATTGCCGGTGCATGTCATCGTAGTAAACTGCTCTGACATAGACGATTAGCATGAAATTAGAATTTTCATTCTGATTTGTATGCCTGCTAAGGTAGGCAGATGGGAGCTGGTGAGGTTTTTACTTAGTATCCGTTATATTTTTCACTAAGCGGGAGTGGGGTGATGGAGGAAAATAGCAGATTAGCTATAGGGTCCTTTTCTGAAAATAATAAAAGAAAATTTTTCTTATATGAAGTTTTTTAATTATGTAATTGAATTACTGGAGTGTTTGTCGAAATTTAATTCTTGCTATTTGTTAATTTTTCATTTATACTTAGTTTTAAGTAAAGTATCCCTCTAATTATCTATAGATTCAGGCGATTCGCCATTTTTCACACAGATATGCTTACAGCAGTTTAGAATAATGTGTTGACAGGAGGAGCAGGATGGGGAAAAAGAAGACAAAAGTATTGGATTATTGCGGAATGATGTTTATGATACTATTGATAATGGGGAGCTTATTACAGCCATTATATGCGGCGGAGAGTCAATATGGAATTTGGTGTCCGGGTTGTGGAAAGTGGCAGGATTGCTATAGAGGAGTGGTGGATTCTGGCACTTTTACAAGAACAGAATATAAAAACGGCAAGATTACGTATGGTGACAATGGATTGATATTTATACATTGTAAGGAATGTAATAAGAAGCTTTTAAAATCTGAATGGAGTGAGGTTCCTCAAGAATTAAATGGAGAGTCTGGTAGTATACAGCAGATAAGGAATAAAAGATATTGTTTAGAAAAATGTGAGGAAGGTGTAATATTTCCATATCTTGAGACGATTCTTAGTGTAAATGTTAATGGAGAAGAAAGTTATCAAATATTATGTGATGGAGATGCGTTTATAGCAGATCCTGATGGAAAAGTAACAAAAGATAAGTATCAAGATGCAACTAATTGTTATATTAGACTTTTTGATGCTATGATAAAATGTATGACAACAAAACAAGAAATGAATAGTGATTCTAGTATTGAGTCAATATATAGTATTAAAAGTGGGGATTTTTCATGGACGCAGTGGTATGATAGTGGGCGTGTTACTAGCACATCAGGAAGTATAAGTTCTGGTCTTATTGATTATCTGGCTAGGTTTGGCAGGGTGGCTGTGCGTGAGAGGCTTTATGAGATTACATTTTATGCCAATGGTGGTGAGGGTGGCTTGGTGGTGGTTCCCATGCAACCGGGTAGCAATTCTCTGCCAAAAAATAGTTATGTGAGAAAAGGCTATATTTTTCTTGGATGGTCTACTTCGGCTGGTGGTTCTGTGCAGTATATGGACGGGGAGAGTATAGAGGTTTCGTCGGATTTGGATCTGTATGCAGTGTGGAAGAAGGAGCCGCCGAGGTTGTCTGTTGTTGGTGATGCTCAGGTAAGGCTGTACAGGGATGGAAGTTTAGTGGATGGTGTGGTCGAGGCCGGGGATCGGGTGGAGATTATTCCAAATAAAAAACAAGGAAGGGAGTATGCAGATTACAGTATGTCTTCAGGACAGGCGTCTTGGGATAACAGCACAGAGATACTGAGTTTTATTATGCCAGATATTGATATTTCAGTGGAGATTTTTTTTCGAGAGCTTCGCGGACTTGCAGTCAGCTTGAATACATTGTTTTTTGAAGCTTATCAGAAGGAACCCTACTGGGATGGAAATGTTTTTCATATGGACTGTACACCCCCTATAACAGTGGCTAAAAATATGGTAACGGTGGAGGCAGTTTTTTATAATACAAAAACGTTACAGACGGAGAAAAGAGAGATACAGGATTTTTCTATTGTGAGCGGCAGCACAATTCAGAGCATGGGAGAAAATGCGGTTGTGGTGGAGGCGGATGTGCTTCAGGATGGATATGTTTTAAGTGCGCAGTGTATGATTCAGGCAGATTCATCCAGCTTGAAAGATCTGATGAATCAGACAGGCAGCAAAACATATATAGAGCTTAAGGTTTTTGTGGATAAACTTACAGCAAGAATGGAAGAATGTGAGAGACTCATCGAGGAGTTGAGTGGAAGGCTTGCTACTTCTGAGGCGGAGAAGGAAAATTATGAAAGTTTACTTTTGGATGCGAGGGCAGAGATTAGCAGGCTGACAGAAGAACTTGATAAGGCAGGAAAAGAGATTAGTAGGTTGGAGGGAGAGATTGCTGCTTCTGAGGAAGAGCTTGGAAGTATGGAGAAGGAGCTTGCCAGCATGAGAGAAAAGCTTGCTGTAGTGCAGCAACTGATGCAGGACCTGACGGGGACAGAGGAGTTTGATCCAGCTGTATTGGAGCTTATAAAGGAGAAATTTGAGGAGCTAAAAAAGGAAAAAGAGGAGTTGGCAGATTTACTTGTACTGCTTGAGGAGGAAAATAAGGGTCTTTCTGACAAAGTATCACAGCTTGAGAGTGAAAAGAATGGTTTAGAGAATGAAAAATCTGATTTGGCAGATAAGGTGACAGGCTTAGAGAATGAGAAGAGTGATTTAACAGATAAGGTGACAGGCTTGGAGAATGAGAAGTCCGATTTGAGTGATAAGGTTGTTGGCTTGGAGAGTGAGAAAACGGATCTTGGAGATATGTTGTCAGATCTGGAGAATGAAAATGGGGATTTGACATCTCGCTATGAGGCATTGTACGCAGCGCATAAGGAGCTTTTGAGGGAGCGGGATGCTTTAAGGATTCATAATAGTAATCTTTTGACAGAGAGAGAAGATCTGGAAGAACAGAACAGACGATTATCGCTAGAGAGGGATATTTTGTCAAGAAGTAATGAGGAGCTTTCCGATCAACTTAGGAATACAATAGGGGAGCAGCAGTATTTATTAAAGGAATATGACCTGTTAAAGAAGAAATATGGGCAGCAGTCAGAGGTACTTGAGGAGACAGAGACAGGAAAGCTGGCAGAGGTGGAGCAGAAGCTACGAGAGGCAGAGAAGGAAAAGAAAGAGCTTTCGGATCAGATTGCTAGGATGGATCAGGAAAGGTTAAAGCTTAGCACAGAATGTCAGAAGGAGAAAACAGAGATGTCTGCATGGATACGAAAGCTTGAACAGGAGCTGGAAGAGAGAAGTAAGATAGAGAAAGAAACTGTGCAAAAGACAGAGAGAGAAACAGTATCACAAAGTCCTTCTGAGCGAGAAAGTACAGAGGGGGAGAAGGAAACTGTCTTGCAGGAAACTGCTGAGAAAGAAACATCAGGCTTAATAGAGGGGCAGGAAGTTTTGGAAGAATCAGAAACGAAATATGAGGAGGAACTTGGCACAAATATTTCTGAGGAGAATGATCTAGAGCATGAGACAGGAATTATGGAGACAGAGCAGGGCGAGGAAGGTATAGAAGGAGAACAGGAAACAAAAGAGAGAACAGAGCTGGAACAGCAGACAGAATATAGAGTAGAAGTTGAAGAGATAACAGAGTTGACGACAGAAGCGATCACAGAAGAAGAGACTTTTGAGTGGGTGTTTCCGATTAAGGATAAGGACAAGGGAGGCTTTGGAGGAGGGAAAAAAGTGCTTCCGGGGATACTTATTGTGCTTGCAGCGATGCTGCTAGGAGGATTGATATTATATGTGGCGATGGATCAGAAGGAGAAAGAAGCAGATTATTCTGGTTGATTATTGGAAAAGAAGCAGAGTATTCTGATGGATGAAAAACAGGATACATTCCACTTAAAGTGAGAGTTGTATCAGATATCTTTGGCGTAATTTGTTAAATTGTCTTATCTGGTGCAACTCCCACAAATCAGGATGTGAAATGTTTATTTCATGCTAAGACTTTAGATAAGAAGTTCTTTAATCGATCACTTTTAGGTTGAGTGAATATGGCTTCCGGGCGATCTTCTTCTAGTATCATTCCCTCGTCAATAAAGAGAACCCGCGAGCCGACTTCTTTGGCAAAGCCCATCTCATGTGTTACGACCACCATGGTCATACCGTCTTTTGCAAGGCCCTTCATAACTTCCAGAACTTCTCCCACCATCTCTGGGTCAAGAGCACTTGTGGGCTCATCAAAGAGAAGGACTTCTGGCTTCATACAGAGTGCACGCACAATGGCGATACGTTGTTTCTGACCACCGGAGAGCTGATTGGGATATGCATTGGCTTTTTCAGCAAGTCCTACGCGTGTCAGAAGTGCCATGGCATATGCTTCTGCTTCCTCCTTAGATTGCTTGAGAAGCTTTATGGGAGCGATTGTCATATTTTTCAGAATCGTCATATGTGGAAATAGATTAAAATGCTGGAATACCATGCCAATTTTTTGACGATATTTGTTAATGTCTGTATTTTTTGCTGTGATGTCCAGCCCCTCAAAGCGGATAGTGCCGGAAGTTGGTTTTTCAAGCAGATTTAGGGAGCGCAGAAACGTCGATTTACCAGAGCCAGAAGGCCCGATAATAACGACTACCTCGCCCTGACGTATCTGAGTGGAGATGTTGTTTAGCACCATATTATCGGCGAAAGCTTTACAAAGCTTGTCTATTTCAAATAAGATTATATTATCGTTCACTGGTGCGCAGCCTCCTTTCCAGACGATTGACACAGGCGGTAAGAACCATCACAATGCACAGATAGATCAGTGCGATAGCAATAAGAGGCATAAAGGCTGAGAAGGTGCGGCTTCGTATGATATCACCGCCTCTTGTCAGATCTGTAAGCCCGATATAGCCGCAGATGGAGGTTTCTTTCAGAAGCACGATAAATTCATTTGCCAGAGCGGGAAGTACATTTTTAAAGGCCTGCGGCATAATAATATACTTCATGGTCTGCGTATAGGTAAAGCCAAGGCTTCTACCTGCCTCCATCTGCCCTCCATCGATGGACATAATACCAGAACGAATGATCTCAGCGACATAGGCTCCAGAATTGATACCAAAGGAGATTATCGCAACTAAACGCTTATCAATAATTACAGAGCCAAATATTACATAGTAGATAATCAATAATTGTACCATGGCAGGAGTACCACGTATAATGGTGAGGTAAACCTTACATAGCCAGTTGGCAAAACGAAGTTTTCCTGTGCGATCTGCGGTGGAGCGTATAATAGCTACCAAAAGACCAAGAGCAACTCCGATAATAACAGCAAAGAGGGTAATTAAAAAGGTGGTGCCCAGACCTTGCACTAAGTACATGTAACGATGGTCTGTTATGAAATTATTGGTAAATTCGATTCTGAAATTTTCCCATAAAGAGGAAATCCATATGCTTATCGCTTCCAAAGTGTTCTCCTTATTTTTTTCTTACGATAATAACCTGTGTTCCAGTGGTGTAGGGATCAGTAAAATCAATGCTTAACAGGCGATCTTCTGTCACTGTCATACCTGCCACGCCTATATCTGCTTTGCCGGATTGAACGGCACTGATGATTGAGTCAAACTCCATGTCCTCAACCTTAAGCTCCATTCCAAGAATATCGCACAACGCCTGTGCCATATCAATGTCAATACCTACGATGGTGTTATTTTCATAATATTCATATGGCTCAAAAGCAGCATTTGTCGCCATCACTAAGGTGCCATTAGAACGATCGACATTATCGGGAGATGTATAAGGTGTTTTTCCTTTTGTGGAATCTCCAATATAATTATTCATAATGCTTTCCATCGTGCCATTTTCTTTAAGCTCTGCCAGCGCAACATTAATCTTGTCCTTAAGATCGGCGTTGTTCTTGGAGATGCAGATGGAATAGTCCTCGATCGTAAATTCTTCATCAAGGATGCAGAGAGAGTCGTTTTTTTCGACAAATGCCTTTGCCGGCTCAAGATCGATGATAACACAATCGATTTTTCCCTGCTTTAACGCCTGAATAGCGTCTGCTCCCTTGGAGAAACGCTCAATTGTGGAACCTTGATCCTTGTATTCCTCTGCGTAGGAATCTCCCACTGTGCCAAGCTGCACGCCAATTTTCTTGCCCGGCAGGTCATCGACAGAAAACACAGTGTTTTCCGGTATGGAACCGCAGGAGCTAAGTGCACTTACAGTGATGAGTGCAGCGGCGAGAACGGTTAGTTTTTTCAGATGTTGATAAAAGTTTTTCATAATTTTCCCCATTTCTGCGCGGCTATTTTAGTGTTGGACTTGTGGATGCCGCGCGAACACAAGTCTGAGGAACATTATAACAAAGAGGGTATAATTATACAATAGTAAAAAAGTAAAAATTCATAGTTTGACTTTATTTGTCAATACGTATACAATAAGAGTAGCATAAATTTGTTGTGAAACAGGAAAGGACATACAAAGATGGCTCACAAACGGAAAAAGCAGTTGTCGCAGACACAGACGATTGCACTGGGATTTTTCATAATGATATTGATAGGGACAGGGCTTTTAATGCTTCCCTTTTCTTCGAGGACAGGGGAATTTACCTCATTTGCAGATGCGCTGTTTACTGCCATCAGTGCTAGTTGCGTGACGGGACTTGTCGTGGTTGATACGTATATGCACTGGTCTGTCTTTGGGCAGCTTGTAATTATCGTGCTGATCCAGATAGGTGGTCTTGGCTTTATGACAGTTGGCATTTTCTTCTCGATCCTTCTTCGCAGAAAGATTGGATTGAGGGAGAGAGGATTGATGCAGGAGAGCGTCAACACGCTGCAGATAGGCGGTATTATTAAGCTGGCGCACAAAATAGTGAAGGGGACACTTATAATAGAAGGAATTGGTGCGCTGATTTTGGCGATACGTTTTAGTCTGCAGATGGGTGTGGGAAAGGGTATTTACTATGGGATATTTCATTCCATCTCCGCATTTTGTAATGCGGGTTTTGACCTGATGGGGTATCAGGGAGAGTATAATTCTCTGGTTAATTATGCGCCGGATATTGTGGTGAATATCACGATTATGTTGCTTGTCGTGATAGGAGGAATTGGCTTTATAGTGTGGGATGATCTGACAAGGCATGGGTTGAAATTTAAGAAATATATGCTTCACACAAAGATTGTCTTGGTGTCGACAGCTTTTTTGCTGTTGTCGGGTGCTTTTTTGTTCTGGCTTTTGGAGCGAGATCATATTCTTGCTGGCAGAGGAGCAGGAGAGCAGCTCCTTTGCAGTATGTTTGCCTCCGTCTCGGCGAGAACGGCGGGTTTTAATACGGTTGATCTGGCAGGGCTTACGGACGCTGGAAAATTCCTAAATGTTGTTTTGATGTTTATCGGCGGTAGTCCGGGCTCGACAGCAGGTGGTATTAAGACGACGACAGTTGTTGTTATCTTAATGTATATCTGGTCAAATATGAAGCATACCTATGGCTGCAATTTATTTGGCAGAAGATTGGATCATGAATCGATTGTCAAGGCGAGTGCGGTATTTTGCACAAATCTGTTTCTTGCCACGGCAGCAGTGTTGATTATTTCGGCGGTTCAGGTGCTGCCGATCGCGGATGTGCTGCTGGAGGTATTTTCGGCAATTGGTACAGTCGGGATGTCGACAGGGATCACGAGAGAGCTTTTGATGCCGTCGCGTGTGGTGATTATGGTGTTGATGTACTGTGGAAGAATTGGAAGCTTATCCTTCGCCCTGTCATTTACACAGAAGAAAAGGATAGCGCCAGTGCAACAGCCAGTTGAGCAGATTAATATAGGGTAATCAAGAAAAATGAGCTTGTGTTTGTGGGCTTCGTCCAAGATAATTAGATGAATCTTTGATATGCTTTAAATGATGTGGCTGAAATTTGGCAAATAGACAAGAAGATCAGAGAAGGAGATCATAAGAAATGAAATCAGTACTTATAATTGGTTTAGGGAGATTTGGGCATCATCTGTGCAGAAATATGGCAGAGCTTGGAAATGAGGTTATGATTGTGGATCAGAGGGAGGAGGTTTTGGAGGATCTTCTTCCTATAGTCACCAGCGCAAAGATTGGTGACTGTACCAATGAGGAGGTTTTAAGAAGTCTTGGCGTGGCAAATTTTGATCTTTGCTTTGTCTGCATTGGAACAAATTTTCAGAGCAGCCTTGAGATCACAAGTCTTGTGAAGGAGATGGGCGCGCGCTGTGTGATCAGCAAGGCAAATCGTGATATTCACGCTAAGTTTCTATTAAAGAACGGAGCCGATGAGGTAATCTATCCTGATAGGGATATTGCAGAAAAGCTCGCCGTGCGACACAGTGCAAACCATGTCTTTGATTATATTGAATTGACAGATGAATATTCCATCTATGAGATCCCACCGCTGACAGAATGGCTGGGAAAAAGTATACGTGATGTGAACTTTAGAGTGAAATATCAGGTTAGCATACTGGGTACAAAAAAAGGGGAAGATGTAAGGCTGCTTCCTGCGGCAGATCATATTTTTGCAGCGGATGAGCATCTGATGGTGATAGGAAAAGCAGAGGATTTGCAGAGGATTTTAAAACATCTGTAAAGATTCATTTTCTTTTGGTTGTTGAGCAGCAGGGCTGCCGGAATGGTTAAGAAAGTCCGTGACAGATACCGCCCTGCATGATATAATAAAGGGAACGCACAAATGTGCGAGGCGTTGTCAGATTTTGTAAGGAGGATATTTATATGGGAGTACTTTCACGTTTTAAGGACATTATGTCAGCTAATATTAATGCGCTTTTGGATAAGGCGGAGGATCCTTCTAAGATGATCGATCAGTACCTTAGAGATCTGGAGAATGATCTTGGCAAGGTTAAGGCAGAGACGGCTGCAGTTATGGCGGAGGAAACAAGATCCCGCCGTGAGCTTGATGAGTGCAAGGAAGAGATAGAGAAGATGCAGAAGTATGCTGAGAAGGCTGTTATGGCGGGCAATGACGCTGATGCTAGACAGTTTTTGGCAAAGAAAGGGCAGTTGTCAGAGAAGTATGCCAGCCTTCAACAGGCTTATAATCTGGCGGCGGACAATGCGGCGAAGATGAAGCAGATGCATGATAAGCTTGTGGAGGATATATCTGCTCTCAATTCCAGAAGAGATGCCATTAAGGCGAAGATGGCAGTTGCCAAGACACAGCAGAAGATGAATAAGATGGGTGCAAGCATTGACGGGGCAGAGAAAACCTTGTCGGCGTTTGACCGCATGGAGGCGAAAGCAAACAAGATGCTCGATGAGGCAAACGCGATGGCAGAGCTTAATAAGGGTGCCGATCAGGATATTGATTCTCTTGCAAGAAAATATGATGAGCCGGCAGGTGCGGCTGTGGATGATGAGCTTGCAGCACTGAAGGAAAAGTTGGGAATATAGGAGGAAATACATAATGGGATTATTTAGCGGGCAGTTAGCCAATGTGGTGGAATGGCAGGAACACCGGGAGGATGTCCTGTTTCAGAAGTGGTCAAATGGGGAGATCAAGAAGGGAAGCAAGCTGATTATCCGTCCCGGACAGGATGCTATTTTTATGTTTAATGGCAAGGTGGAGGGTATATTTACCGACGAGGGAAGTTTTGATATTGAGTCGGAGATCGTGCCGTTTCTCTCAACCTTGAAGGGGTTTAAATTTGGTTTTAACAGTGGGATGCGCGCGGAGGTTCTTTTTATTAATACAAAGGAATTTACAGAAAAGTGGGGGACAAAGAATGAGATCAATATTCCTGCTCCCTCTTTAAATCTTCCGGGAGGTCTTCCTGTGCGCGCGTTTGGAACGTTCAGTTTTAAGATCAGCGATCATCAGGCTTTGATTGATAAGATAGCAGGTGTGAAGCAGATGTTTACGACGGCGGATGTGAGGGAGCGCGTCGTGGCGAAGCTGGATCAGCTTCTGATGAAGTGGATTGTAAAAGAAGGCAAGGATATGGCGAATCTGATGGCAAATTCAGATTCTATCGGGCGCGGTATCAAAGAAGATCTGGATATGGAGATGAGCCGAATTGGAATTAGCATTACAGATTTTTCTATGCAGAATGTTAATTATCCAGAGAATATTCAGAAGATGGTGGAGAAGGCGGCCTCTCAGAGCATGGTTGGCGATATGAACCGCTATCAGACCATGGCAATGACAGATGCCATGACAAGTGGGAAGGGTGCTGGTTCTAATACAATTGATATGGCAAATACTATGGCAGGTATGCAGATGGGCATGATGATGGGACAGCAGATGGCAAATCAGATGGGGAATATGATGAATCAGCAGAATCCGAATCAAAATGTAGGCGGCGGCAACTTTGCGTCCAATGGCAATGTGCCAAATTTCTGCCCGAACTGTGGAGCAAAGACGGGAGGAGCAAATTTCTGTTCAAATTGCGGCACAAAGCTGGTGTAATCTTATAGAAAAGGGCTCAGCTTTTGTGGCGTAGGAAGATGTGGCGAAGTTTGCTTATTCAGGCAATAATTGGGTGTGCATCAAATCAGGATGAATTTGATAGCCCATTCATCTGAGTATTTACCGCCACTGGACAATTGGAGTGATTAAAGATATTTATAATACAGTTGAATTAGGGCAGGAACTGGCCGAATTTACGCTTGTGGAGCTAGTAGGTTACGAGGGCGTTGAAGCAAGAAGCCCATTGGCTTTGGACAATGGGTAGTTCACAGAGTAGCAGAAATACAAAAAGGAATTGGGTTTTATTTTTTGGCAAAGGGAATTGTTTTCAGCAGGAGTCTTGGCTCCTGCTGAAATGCCGCAAGGCCATGTAAGGTACTATTTGTTTGGATGGCATACAGGGGAGTGAAGAATCGCTGTGTGCTGACCATTTGCCAACTGAAGAATTACTTTAAATTGTTAGTTGTTGTGTTGGATTTCCTAAGATGTAGATATTGTTGTGTCATCGGAAGTTACCATGCAGGCTGAAAAATTCTTTTGAGTAATATATCTGATTTACAAGTGGTCAATATATGAATCAAGGTATTGTGCTATTGGCATCATGTACTTTGTGCGGCATGTGCGCAGATAGTATAGTTTTAAAAATATATTGAAGAAATGAGGGGAAGCATGAGTAGTTATGAAAGCTTAAATCCAATGCAGAGAGAAGCAGTCCTTCACACAGAGGGACCACTTTTGATTCTTGCGGGGGCAGGTTCTGGAAAGACTCGTGTGCTTACGCATCGGATTGCGTATTTAATTGAAGAGAAGGGCGTGAATCCATATCATATTTTGGCTATCACATTTACCAACAAGGCGGCGGGAGAGATGAGGGAGCGTGTGGATAAGCTGGTGGGATTTGGCTCGGAGAGCATATGGGTCAGTACGTTTCATTCTGCTTGTGTCCGCATATTAAGGCGCTATATCGATCGGCTGGGTTATGAGAATAAATTTACTATCTACGACACGGATGATCAGAAGACGTTGATGAAGGAAGTTTGCAAGCGGCTTAATGTGGATACTAAGGTGTACAAGGAGAGAAATATTCTCGCTGCCATCTCAAAGGCGAAGGAACAGATGGTGACACCAGAGGATATGTATGCGGCGGCAGGCGGAGATTTTGCGCAGAGAAGGATTGCGCAGATCTATGAAGAATATCAAAAGCAGCTTAAGAAAAATAATGTGCTTGATTTTGATGATCTGTTGTTTCGGACGGTGGAGCTGTTTCGAGATAATCCCGATGTGCTGGAATATTATCAAAATCGTTTTCGGTATATTATGGTGGACGAGTATCAGGATACAAATACAGTACAGTTTTGTTTTGTCAGCCTGCTTGCAAAGAAGTTTAGAAATCTCTGTGTTGTGGGGGATGATGATCAGTCCATCTACAAATTTCGCGGGGCGGATATAGAGAATATACTGGGATTTGAAAAAGTTTTCTCTGATGCTAAGGTGATTAAGCTGGAGCAAAATTACCGCTCGACGGGAAATATCTTGGATGCCGCCAACACAGTGATTCGCAATAATAAGAGCAGAAAGAGCAAGACACTTTGGACGGAGAAGGAGAGCGGTCAAAAAATAAAACTGTATCAGTGTGAGAATGGCAGTGAAGAGGCAGAGCGCATCGTTGCGGAGATCAAGGAGCATATTGAAAATGGAGTCTATCGCTACAGTGACTGTGCTCTTCTTTATCGCACCAACGCACAGTCCCGTCTTTTGGAGGAGCGGTTTATAAAGGAAAATATACCATATAAGGTTGTTGGCGGTGTGAATTTTTATGCCCGCAAGGAAATCAAGGATTTGTTAAGTTACCTTAAAACAATAGACAGTGGCAGGGATAATCTGGCGGTGCGCCGAATTATCAATGTCCCAAAGCGTGGAATAGGGCTTACGACAATTGATAAAGTGCAGCAGTATGCTGATGACAATGAAATAAGTTTTTATGAGGCTCTCTGTAATGCAGATAAGATACCAACTCTCGGTAAAGCAGAGGAAAAGTTGAAATCGTTTGTTCACATGATACAGGTTCTTAGAAGTAAGCTTAATTTTATGTCATTAAGGGAGCTTATGGAGGATCTTCTCGTCTCTGTTGAATATGCAAAAGAGTATGAGAACGATAATGTGGAGGAAGCTGAGGCGCGAATGGAGAATGTGGACGAGCTGATCAGCAAGATAGCGGATTATGAGGAGAAGGCGGAGGAGCCTACTCTGGAGGGCTTTTTGGAGGAGGTTGCGCTGATTGCTGATATTGACAATTTGGAAGAATCAGACAATCGCGTGGTTTTGATGACGCTACACAGTGCAAAGGGACTGGAATTTCCCAAGGTATTTTTGTGTGGTATGGAGGATGGTCTGTTCCCAAGTTATATGTGCATTACTTCTGATGATCCATCCGATCTGGAGGAAGAGCGGCGCCTGTGTTATGTGGGAATTACACGTGCGATGGACAGCTTGACAGTGTCCTGCGCAAAGCAACGCATGGTACGCGGGGAGACACAGTATAATAAGCCATCTCGGTTTTTGAAGGAGATGCCAGCGGGCTTGTTTGAGTCTGTGGTGCGGGAGAATCGAATAAAAGAGATGCCGAGGAATATGGTGAACGTGACAGCAAAACAGGTGTTTCAGACAAGGGCATTTCAGCCGAAGGTCTTTGAGGTGAAGGCTTCTGAAGGTTTGGATTATGGTGTGGGAGATAAAGTTTTTCACGTAAAGTTTGGCACGGGGATTGTCACTGAGATATTGGAGGGTGGCAGAGATTATGAGGTTTCCGTGGATTTTGAGAAGTTTGGAGTAAGAAAGATGTTTGCTTCCTTTGCCCGGCTGAAAAAATTATAGAAATTATAAATTGTCTGTTAAATTTATGGAAGTATATAGAAAAAAAGAAATGGTTATGCTATACTATAAGTATCGGAAACCGATGCAAGAGGGGACAGAAAGAACGTATATTGTGTGAGAGGGGTTTCACACAGCAATTTGTGCCTGCGCGCTGCTTAGCACAAAGTTGCCTGTGTACAAAGAAGCAGCGCAGAAATGAGGATTAGAGATGTCAAACAAAATTGATGAGTTACTAAGTGCAGCAAAATTGAATGAGCTTCTTCACAGAAAAGAGGAAGAGGACAAGAAAAAGAATTGTGTTTTGTGGGTTCTGGCAATTGTCGGAGCAGTAGCTGCAGTCGCAGCGATAGCATATGCTGTGTATCGCTATTTTACACCGGATTATCTGGAGGATTTCGAGGACGACTTCGAGGATGATTTTGATGATGATTTCTTCGATGACGAGGAGGATGGCTCCGATAAGGAAGAGAAGAAAGAGGCAGAAGCAAAGGAAGAGAAAGAGGAGAAGAGCGAGAAGGCTGATGCTAAGGAAGAGGCATAGGTCTAGAGCGCAGGGCGTATGGTAAGAAATTGCGCCACGAATAGGATTGTATGGAACAGAATACCCGACAGAATGGAGCGTTAAGCTTTCTGTCGGGTTTCTTTTTATGCGCAGGGTGGCGTAGGGAAATTGGCAGTGGAAGATGCCCGCGCTCCACGCGGTGAGTATGGGAAAAAATCAGAATCAAATAATAAACAATTCGATATTTTTGACTTATATAAGGAGTGCTGGAAGCAGCATAAAAGTGAATCAATAATAAATCAATCGATATGCGGGTGCGTGATTGTTTGGCATTAGTATACATGGGAATGATTTGTACATGGTAAGTTGTGTGTAGAGGAAAGGATGTGGAGGAATGAAGAAAGGGCAGTATTATGAGGGAGTTGTGGAGACTGTGGATTTTCCAAATAAGGGAATTCTTTATGTGGATGGGAGAAGAGTAGTTGTCAAGGATGCGCTGGAGGGACAGAAAATTAGATTTTTGGTCAGCAAGGTGAGAAAGGATCGATGTGAGGGACGTCTTGTGGAGGTGTTGGAGCGATCGGAAAGAGAGAGCGAGCAGCCGTGGTGCAAAAACTTTGGAAGCTGTGGCGGCTGTCTGTTTCAGACACTCTCCTATAAGGAGCAGCTTGGTCTTAAGGAGAGGCAGGTAAAGTCTCTTCTTGATACAGTGTGCTCAAATTATGAATTTCTGGGAATAAAGGAAAGTCCAAAGCCGTGGGGATATCGAAATAAGATGGAATTTTCTTTTGGAGATGAGTATAAGGATGGTCCTCTTGCCCTTGGGCTGCACAAGAAAGGAAGCTTTTATGATATTGTGACGACAGATGACTGTGGGCTTGTGGACAGAGATTTTAATCGGGTGCTGGCTCTTGTGCTTTCTCATTTTACAGAGCTTGGTATACCTTATTATAAAAAACTTGCTCATACAGGTATTTTGAGACATTTGTTGGTGAGAAGGTCGGAGAGAAATGGAGAACTTTTGATTGCATTGGTGACAGCAAGTGGAGAGTTAGTAGATGCGGTGGATTATAATCTAAGGGAGAGGTTGGAGCTTGACAGTTTGGTTGTCAAGCTTAGAGAGCTTTCTTTTGATGGATCGATAGCTGGCGTTTTGCATATTATTAATGACGGATTGGCAGATGTGGTAAAGAGTGATAGAACAGAGATATTATATGGCAGGGATTATTTGACAGAGGAGCTTTTGGGGCTTCAATTTAAGATTACTCCATTTTCTTTTTTTCAGACAAATTCTTCTGGTGCAGAGGTATTATATGATGTGGTAAGGAAATTTGTGGGGGAGACTAGAGATAAGGTGATCTTTGATCTATACAGCGGCACGGGCACGATTGCACAGCTTTTGGCGCCTGTGGCGGCACATGTAGTGGGAGTTGAGATTGTGGAGGAGGCTGTGGAGGCAGCACGAGTCAATGCAAAGAATAATGGACTTGAAAATTGTGAATTTATAGCGGGCGATGTACTTAAGGTAATTAGTGAGATAGAAGAAAAGCCAGATTTCATAGTGTTAGATCCACCAAGAGAAGGAGTACACCCTAAGGCTTTGAAAAAAATAATAGACTATGGCGTGGAAAGAATGGTGTATATCTCATGTAAACCTACAAGCTTGGTGAGGGATTTGGAAGTATTCAAGGAGAATGGATACGATGTGAAAATGGCAGTTGGAGTGGATATGTTTCCTTGGACTGGGAATGTTGAAGTTGTGTGTTTGCTTTCCAAACTTAAATCAAATAAGTTAAAGCGTATCAATGTGGAATTAGAGATGGATGAACTTAATTTGACAGTGGCGGAGATTAAAGCAACTTATGAGGAAATTAAGGATTATGTTCTGAGGCAAAGCGGATTATAGGTCAGCAATCTTCTATATCACACAGATAAAGGAGAAATATGGTATTATTGAGAGGGCAAATCATAACCTGCCGAAATCGGAAAATTCCAGACAGCCGAAATGCCTGCCAGAGAAAAAAATGACTATAAGGGAGGCATCGGAGCATTTTTGTATGATTTGATGATCTTTAGAAATGATGAGACAGTTTTTTATTGATTTATGCCTTTGAGTGTTAGTGTCAGTTTCTTGGCAATGAAACTAAAAAGAATATCAGTTTTATAAAAGTAGAATATTTTTATGAGATGAGCAGGCATTTGTGCTGCTGAGTAGCAAGAAATCCAATTTTCAATAAGTTTGTAAAGGAGTGGGTCAATACGAAAGAATATTATAAATATGATCAATATACAAAACAAAATGTAAGACATACGGCACTTGTTAAGGCAGTAGAGGTTTTAACTTCTGAAAGAAGTCAGTCATGCTGTGTTGAAAGAAATTATGTGCGTAGGTTATATGATTATTTTACTTTATCAGAAGATGTAAGCCAAAACAAGATAGAGGCACAGAAAATTAAGGTTTCGTATATAACAAGTTGGGAAAAATTACATGATTCTTTTTTGGAAACAAAAAGACCAGAAGACTTGATGGTTTGTTTCTTAAGTGGTCCAGAGCCAGATAACGATTTTCAGGAATTGATTAATCTTGGTGTACTTCCTCAAAACATTTGGGGCTTTGAGTCAAATAACCAAGCATATAAAAAAGCTATTGCAACTTATGATAAAGGTGAATATCCGCAACCAAGAATTTTAAAACAGAATATAGAAACATTTTTTCAACGGACTCCAAAAAAATTTGATATTGTGTATATAGATGCTTGTGGAAGTGTGCCATCTGCACAACATGCATTGAGGTGTGTGTCAACAATATGTCAAAATCACCGATTAAATT
>CAJUOO010000064.1 GCA_910588535.1 uncultured Lachnospiraceae bacterium
AATGACAACGTGTATTACCTAACTGATAAAAACAGTCCGGCGAACTGCCTGTGGTTCTCAAGGAACCTATTGAAAAACGCCGGCGGTTAGCGAGGTAGTTTCGAGCTTACCGTCCGCTGCGTTTTTCACTAAGCGCGAGCGGGGTGACGGAGGACTACAGGCAGTTCGCCGGACGGATCATTCCAGACAATGATACAACAAACAACAGATAAAGAATATCATTTACAAGAAGTTATACTATCTAACATCATATCAGCAAAAAGACCATGCCAATACCTTACAGCTATATTGGCACAGTCCCTGCAAAAGAGCTATCTACTATTCAGCAATATTTCTCACTTACTCTTCATCCTTTTTCAAGATATTTTTAAACATGCCAGATACCTGAGCAATAGAATCTATAGATATCTTTGCCTTTACTCCATTAATTACCTGCTCGATCATCTCGTCCGGCAGATCGATGCCCAATACCTGCTCCACTGCCTTCACAGGCTCCTTCTCAAACAGCTCCTTAACTGCTCCATTTTTAGAAAGTTCCTCCACGATCTTGCTGATCTGCTCCTTAATATCCATCTTGTTTTCCTCCCTAATCTAATATTCTTTTTGTACTTCTCTTACTCCATACCTCTCCATAAAAGCCTTTTGATCCTTCTCATCCCTGATAAGCATAATCTCTTCAAATCTGCCTGTCTGGATATCCTTGAATCCTGCTGCTTGCTCTCCTGTGCAAATACTGCACCGAATCACAGGGATAAAGCGGTCCTTGTCATACTCCTGATGCCTCTGCTTTTTTCTAAACATGTTAATCCTCCATGTCAGAGCAATTTCCTGCGATAACACACGTCCGAAATCTAAACTTTCCAACTGCGATCAAAGCATATTCGAGGCTCTGACTCAAATTGCCGATTGAAAAATTAGTGCATCCGCATGATTTTTCAACCTACCTTCTCTCTTGTCTACTGTTTCATTCTCACATAGACAATCTTTAGAGACTTATCATTGGGATTTGGATTGCGCTTCGTATTAATCTCAAGAAAGTCATAGCTCTTTATTAATTTCCCCAGTTTGGAAAAATTATAATTTCTCGGATCAAAACCGGGAATTCGCTTTAACAGCATATTTCCAATTTCTGACAGATTAATCCACTCATCCTCGTCTGAGCGAGATTCTATAATAGCTGCTATCTCCACTCCCACTTCTTCCTTCGTTGGAATATTATTGACCTCTGTCTTTTCTTCCTGTTCCTTCTTCTTTGGCTCCTCTACCTCTTTCTTACCTCCTTCCTGTTTTGCTGCGCGCGCCTTATTCCTCTCATTATTCTTTGCATTTTCCTGATATAGCAAATCCAAAAACTTAAAAGATTCGCAGGCAGCAACCAAAGAAGGTGGTGTCTTCTTCTCACCCATCCCAATAACAAGCATACCAGCCTCACGAAGCCGTATCGCTAACTTCGTAAAATCGCTGTCAGAAGTTACAAGACAAAAACCGCTGACTCTTCCAGAATACAAAATATCCATTGCATCAATAATAAGGGCAGAATCAGAGGCATTTTTTCCCCTTGTATAATTAAACTGAAAGACAGGCATCATGGCATACTCAATCAGCTTGTCCTGCCACGCCATCACCCCCGGACTAGAAAAATCTCCGTACACCCTTTTATATGTAGCGATTCCATAATCACTTACCTCATCCATAATCAGCTTAATATACTTGGTTGACACATTTTCCGCGTCAATCAGGACCGCTATCTTTTCCTGCTTTTCCATAAAATCCTCCCACAATTTATAGTAACATTATAAAATACAAGGACTTTTTATGTCAATCCTATTTCTTCTCATACCATCTTTACAAGTATCTGCTCTATATTCCATAATTGCATCAACTGATTATCTAAAAAAATCCCCAATTTACAAGGCATTACTACAGGATAGCAGATTGCATTTACTATTCTACGGATTGAGCCTTGCTATGCTTTAAAGTTCTTGCGCATAAAACAAACAGGCGACATATACGAATAACATGGGTGGCTCCATGATTTGTATAATCACCGGGATCGTTAAAAGCAATTCCCACATTTTACTTCTTCCAAACTGAATTTGTTGTTATTTTTTTATGTTACATACAAAGATCTCTTATTTTTACCTGCCATCTTGCATAAAATAGATGTTTTTCTCCATATATTGGTAAAAATCTGTAAAAGAGGCTGTGAATGGCTACCATCAGTTTATGTATGATTGTCAAGGATGAGGAAGAAAATATAAAGGATTGTCTGGATTCTGTACAAGGGATTGCCGATGAAATTATTATCGTGGATACTGGTTCAACAGATAACACCAAATCCATCGCCAAAAATTATACCGATAAATTATACGACTATACATGGAAGGATGATTTCTCCGCGGCACGCAATTTTTCATTTTCAAAGGCAACGATGGATTATTGCATGTGGTTAGACGCAGATGACAGAATGAAAGAGGGAGACAGAACACGTCTGATTCACTGGAAAAATCAGACCGACGGGACAACTGATGTGTTGATGCTTCCCTATATATCAGGATTTGACGAAGAAGGAAATGCTGTTTTTTGTTATTACAGAGAGCGACTTTTAAAGCAAACTAGTGGATTTGTCTGGAAAGGCCGAGTACATGAAGCCATAGAATGTCACGGAAAAGTTGACTATCAAGATATTCGCATCGAACATCACAGCAAAAAACAAACATACGGAAAACGAAATTTACATATATATGAAACAATGCGCCAAGAAGGAGTATACTTTGAGGCAAGGGACAGCTTTTACTATGCAAGAGAATTATATTATCACAAAAAATACGAGGACGCTTTGGATGAATTTCGAGATTTTTTAAGAAGAAAGGATGCTTTTATTGAAAATCAAGTGGAAGCATACAGAATTGCTGCCTATTGTTGTTATGCTCTGGAAAATGAAAAGGAAGCACTGAATTTTCTACTAAAAGCTCTTTCCATCAGTGTGCCCAGCGGTGAGCTCTGTTGTGATATAGGAAAGCATTTTATGGACCGACAGCAATGGACTCCGGCAATATTCTGGTATGAAGGTGCTCTGCGCGCCCCAATGCGTGAACAGGCTGGCGGCTTTGTACAGAAAGAACATTATGGATACATTCCCTGTGTACAGCTAAGTGTGTGTTATGAGATGGTAGGAAAAAGAGAAATAGCGCTGGATTACCACAAAAAAGCTGGTATCTACAAACCATATGGAGCAGAATATAAAAAAAATCAGGAATATTTTAAATCTGTCAATTAATAACCTCACACGCTGACGAGGCATCTACCTTACAACGCAGGACAGATGCAGAAATATGACCCTAGCCCTAACATCACCAATATCTCCAAACCCCCTTTATTGATTTTAAACAACCTCTTGTCTCGCTGCTCTCAGGAATCAAATCCAATGATATTCTTTCTCTTATTATAGATAGAACATTCTAAAAGAAAACGCATATCCTAAATAGTGAAAATGAAACAATAAGGAGACTTTAAATATATGGATTTATTTAGGAGAAATTGTGATTGCTGTGACAATCAGGGGCAATCTTGTTGTAGAGTTTGTCAAGGTCCAACTGGGCCTCAAGGGCCAAGAGGTTGTCCGGGCCCAACTGGGCCTCAAGGACCTCAGGGATTTCAGGGTGTTCAGGGTCCCGCTGGTGATATGGGACCTCAGGGACCTCAAGGTGCTCCGGGTCCTCAGGGTGCAACTGGACCGCAAGGTGCACAAGGGCCTCAGGGTACACAAGGGCCCGCTGGTGCTACCGGACCACAAGGCGCTCAGGGGCCTGTTGGAATGACAGGACCTCAAGGACCCACTGGACCGCAAGGACCTCAAGGTGTCGCGGGTGCTGCGGGTGCAACTGGTCCACAGGGACCTCAAGGTGCACAAGGACCTGCTGGTGCAACAGGTCCTCAGGGATCTCAAGGTGTCGCGGGGCCTGTTGGCGCAACTGGTCCTCAAGGACCTCAGGGCGCTGCGGGGCCTGCAGGTGCAACTGGACCGCAAGGACCTCAGGGTATTGCGGGGCCTGTCGGTGCTACCGGACCGCAGGGACCTCAGGGTGCAATGGGACCCACCGGTGAAGCTGGAGCGCAAGGACCTCAGGGTATCGCTGGTCCTCAAGGTGTGACTGGTCCTGCTGGCGCTACCGGACCGCAAGGGCCTCAAGGTATCGCTGGACCCGTCGGTGCAACTGGACCACAGGGAACTCAGGGTGTCGCGGGACCTGTTGGTGCAACTGGACCACAAGGACCTCAGGGTATCGCTGGTGCAGTCGGCGCTACCGGACCGCAAGGGCCTCAGGGTGTTGCGGGACCCGCTGGTGCAACTGGACCGCAGGGGCCTCAAGGCGTCGCTGGCTCTCAGGGTGTTCAGGGTCCTGCTGGTGTAACTGGGCCGACTGGACCTACGGGACCTCAAGGGATTCAAGGTCTAGCTGGTGTAACTGGGCCGACTGGTGCAACCGGACCTGCCGGAGCAGCTGGCGCAACTGGACCGCAAGGGCCTCAAGGCTTACAGGGAATTCAGGGACCTCAAGGCGTAACCGGAGCGACTGGACCCACGGGACCTGATGGTATAGCCGGCGCAACTGGTCCAACTGGACCTGCTGGACCCGATGGTATAGCTGGACCAACTGGGCCTGCAGGGATAGCTGGCGCTACCGGGCCAACTGGACCGACTGGTGCAACTGGACCCACGGGACCTGCAAATGGATTGGCAGCCTATGGCGGAAAATATAATACCACACCTCAAACATTACAGCTTGTACTTGGTGGCTCAACACAAATTCCACTGTCAACCAATATGCCATCCAATCAGGTTACTTACACACCAGCAAACAGCATCACTGTTGTAGAGGCGGGCATCTATGAGATTACCTACTCCTCCACACTGTCTGCTGCGCTTGGTACTACTGTGACACTGGCAGTAAGAGTAAATGGCACGAACTTACCAGAAACAGAAATATCCAGAGTACTGGCAGTGGGAGTCGGTTCTCTCTACAGCGGCAATACCATTCGCACTCTGGCTGCCGGAGATGTAGTAGATATGGCATTATCTGCTCTATTAGCAGTTGGAGTAACACTGGGAAGCGGTGTAAACGCTACACTCACTTTAAAAAAGCTGAATTAGCCTTATAAATTAAAAGAAGTACAGGTGGTCTATACTACCTGTACTTCTTATTAAACATCAACCAGCCACTTTTGATAAAGCTATCGTTTATCTAAAGTAAATTGCTGAATCATTTTTAGATAAACAATACTCACTCAAAAAAGTCAATCTTTATGTTGAATTTCACATAACCCGTTCTATTTTCTTTTGATAAAATGCAGCATTTTCCCTGCATAATCCCCTTTCATGGAAGAGATCAGGATACCTCCTTGCATCAGCAGCTCTCCGCTGTAAAATTCTTCTGTCCCCTCAAGAACATATATTGCACTTGGCTCAAGCCCAGACAAACGAACACGGCGGCTTCGAAGATGCGCTTTTTTTCTAGCCTGTATATAAGTGACTAGTACCTCACTTTTATCCTTCGCCACTACCGCCCAGCAATCATATTCATGATTTTCCCTTTCTGACGCGATCCGATAATAATCTCCCTCACGCACCAACGGCTGATATTTATGATAAAGCTCAATCTGCCTGCGCATAAGCTCACGTTCCTCTGGGGAAAGCTTTGTAATATCCAGCTCATAACCAAATGTCCCAGCAAGTGCCACATATCCTCTTGTCTCAAAGGGCACTTCCCTCCCGCTGACATGATTCGGACAGATGCTTACATGAGCCCCTATGGTACTCAAGGGATAGATCAGAGCTGTTCCCTCCTGTATTGCCAAGCGCTCTGCGGCATCTGTATTATCAGAGCACCAGATCTGAGGACTATAATACAACATTCCCGCATCAAAGCGCCCGCCTCCACTGGCACAGTTTTCCAACAATAACTCTGGAAATTCGTGAAGCAGCCTTTCCTGAAGCTCATATACTCCCAACACATACCGATGATACAACTCTCCCTGACGCTCTGCTCCCAGACATGCTCCTCCCACATCTGTCAGCCTTCGATTCATATCCCACTTCACATAAGAAATATCTGCACTTCTAAGAATAGAAGCAACCGATTCATATACATAGTCCAGAATCTCTGATCTTGACAAATCGAGCACATATTGCGCTCTGCTCATCGTCCCTGTACGTCCGGGAATCTGAATCGCCCAATCAGGATGACTGCGGTACAAATCAGAATCAGGAGAGACCATCTCCGGCTCAAACCAGATGCCGAATTTCATTCCGAGATCCTTAAGACCCTTTGAGAGAACAGCCAAGCCTCCCGGCAGTCTGTCCTCATTTACCTGCCAATCGCCAAGAGAGGAATGATCGTCTGTCCGCCTGCCAAACCATCCGTCATCCATCACTAACATCTCCACTCCCTCAGCCCTTGCCTGCTCTGCGATTGTGAGCAGTCTCTCTGTATTAAAATCGAAATAAGTTGCCTCCCAGTTATTAATAAGTACCGGGCGCTTCTTATGAAGATAGGGGCTTCTTATAAGATGATCCCTATAAAGATCATGGAATGTGCGTGTCATCTGCCCAAGTCCCTTATCTGAATAAACGCATACCACCTCTGGAGCCACAAAGGAATCACCGGGCTCTAACACCCATTCAAAGCCATCAGGATGAATCCCCATACTCATCCGCACCAAACCAAACTGCGTCAGCTCCGCCGATGCGGCAAAATTTCCAGAATATACAAAATTCATGGCATAAACCTCTCCCACATTCTCTGTGATATTCTTGGAAGCTAACGCGAGAAATGGATGCTCTTGATGGCTTGATATTCCTCTGCTTGAACCGATCCCCTGATGCCCATGGCCAAGTTCTCGGTACTCCATCTGTCGCTCCCTCGCCCAAGAACCCGTCAAAGTCAGCACTTGAAATTCTTCATTATCCATATCCAGACATGCCGACAGCACCTTTTCTAGATACAACTTTTCTCTTCCCTCGTTACATATCTCCACACTGCGCATCAGCGCGTCATTATCTTCAAACATACTATAGCGCAAAATCGCCTTTAGTCCAATACAATCATCCTTACAGATAATCTCTAATGTCTCTGCTTTTTTGCCCTCCCCCTCAAAGGTGGACGGCAATCCCTTCAGCTTTGGCTTTCCATCATAGATCCGGTAGCTGTCATACGTTAGCTCACAGCAACGATATCCTCCCTCTGTTCGAACTCTAAGACAGTCATTTCTAAAATCTCCTGCTCCCCATGTCGAATATTCAAAAGGAAATGAATCCAAAAATCCTTCTTTCTCATATATATTCTTAACTGGCATCTCATCTGTCCGCATCAAGTAACCACAGCCACAATCTTCCATGCGTCTGCCATAATATACATGACCAATATAAGTCTTATCAACAATACCAATATAATAGGAGGTATGCTCTGTCATTATATGAAAGATGGATCGCTCCTCATCAAAAAAAATTGCCATTATATTATCTCCTCTCTAAAACCCGCGGATCTCAAAGTATGCGCCCCCATATGTTTAAAAATTTCCATCAATGTATAATCCAGCTTATCCATATCGATCGGCTTTGCAATATGTCCATCCATTCCTGCCTCAAATGCATGTTTTTTGTCTTCCTCCATAGCATTTGCTGTCAAGGCAACAATAGGAATATCTGCAAGATCTGGATCAGATAGTTTTCTTATCTCTCTGGTTGCCTGATAACCGTCCATTCGAACCATCTGTATATCCATCAACACCAGATCATAATATCCCGGCATTGAATCCGACACCATACTTACCGCCACATCTCCATCCTCTGCACACTCCACCTCAAAGCCCTTCTCTGTCAAAAACACCTCTGCAATCTCCCTGTTAAGAGGATTGTCTTCCACCAAAAGAACTCTCTTTCCCTCAAAGGACAACGTTTCCTTCTGCACCTCTGTCTGTTCCTCGGCAATCTTGAGCTTCATGCGAATCAAAAATTTTGTACCCTTTCCTTTTTCACTCTCCACCTGAATCGTGCCATTGTGAAGCTCCACTAACTGACGGGTTATGGCAAGCCCAAGACCAGCGCCCTCCACACCGCTAAGCGTCGCACTTTTCTCCCGCTCAAATATACCAAATATATGCTTTTGAAATTCCTCTGTCATGCCAATTCCAGTATCCCTAATACAAAGGCGAAGCTCTATATAGCCATCCTCATCCACATCACGCTGACTGACACAATATCCAACCGTTCCGCCCGGCTCCGTATATTTCAGTGCATTTGACAAAAGATTCATAGCGATCTGCTTCATGCGCAGGCTGTCGCACAGCACACATTCATATTTGATATTCTCCGTCTTCACCTCAAATGTAATACCCTTTGTCTCCATCTGGGTGCGGAACATCTGCTCTGTCTCCTTGATCGATTCCTGAATATGGAAAGGCTCGATCTCCAGCTCTAATTTTCCCTTCTCAATCCTTGCCATATCAAGCAAATCATTGATCAGACGCTTTAGATGCTTGCTTGCACGCTCGACCTTCCAAAGACTATCCTCCACCCTGTTCTTATCATCAAGGTGCTCCAAGGCAATCTGCGTAAAACCAACTACCGCATTCATCGGTGTTCGAATATCATGAGAAATATTGAATAAAAAAGAAGACTTTGCCTTATTGGCGATCTCCTCCCTGTACAATGCCTCCGCCAGATCCTTTCTCTGCTTTTCCTCCTTCTTGACAATCTCGTTCACGCGCCTAAACATCATCTTGGAGGTAAAAAATGCAAGTATCGTAAAAGTGATAACCGCGATCGGAACAAACATCTTTAACATGCGAAAAGCTTCATACTGATGATTTGCATCAAACTCAATACCAAGAACACCTATAATCCGTCCTCTGTCATACAATGGTAGATAACAGATAAAAATATCTCCCCAGCTAGTGTGAAGAATCTCATCGGGATATACCTCTTCCCCGCCAAGTGCCCGCTCCATATCCTGATAAATCTCCTCCTCAATCAGATCTCCCGGATAACGGTAATCCTCACTGTGAATATCCAAACCATCAATTACATAGATAAATTCTCCTTTTCCATTTCTTTTTGCTGTATACAGATACCGCACACCAGTAGCCTCTTTCACAGCACTGAACATATCATGAAGCTCTATATACTTCTCATTCGTTATATCTTCTGGCTCATCAAAATCAGTAAACTCAATCTTCCCAAGCTGCTTCTCCAGATAATCCCGAATAATCATCACTCGCTCACTCAAAGCATATTTCATATCATTATAGGTGATATAATACGCCACAAGAGAGCAACTCATCACTGCAACTGCCACAAAAACAGCGAGCAGAAGGGAAACCTGCAAATCCACGCGCTGATAAATCCGTCTCATGCCATCCCCCTTATTTTTCACTCACACGCCAGAATGGCATCTCTTACTGCATCAATATTTTCTCTAAAATACCGCAACAAAAACTCTCCGCTCTTACACTGAAAAGACTCTGCCTTTTCCAGATGCCGATACAGATTGGTAAGCTGAATATCGACAAATCTAAGACAAAGATCCTTAGAACTTCCCAATTGCACATTCATAATCACCTTAAAAAGCACACAATCCAAAAGCGCCGCAAATTCCCATACATCTCTCTGAACCAGCTTCTCTGGCATAACACCTCTATTCTCCGTCCATGTCTGCAGCACTGCCATTATCAACACATCCCCTCGGTGTGAACGTTCTGGAGATTTTACACCACAGAAAAACTCTGCATAATAGGTTAGAGCATTTTCCTCCGACCAAATTCCACATTTTTCTTCTATGGCGAGCACAGGCTTTCCATCCTGATATTTTAACCGGAGCAGCAAAACATTAGAAAATGGCACAACAATCTCCTCATCCTCATAAAATAATCTGCTGTCCTCTCTCTTAATGTCAATGTCCGTCAAAAGGTACTCCAGATAATTTTCAATAATTCCCCGTATTGTCAACGTCAGCGCAGTCTCCTTATCCTCTGCACTATCAAGCGCCAAATATAACAATTCCAGCATACTATTCTTTCCTATGTAGAGCTCCTGATGCTCAATGGTATTCAATATGTTTTCCCTGTCCTTTGTTATGCTCACACTTGTATCCCCCTATACTCAGTTTCTTTTCACCAAAAGCTTCTTCTTTTCCTATTATAGTCCCTTTTCCAGATTATAACAAGCCTTTATATTTTAAACATCCATCCTATTGTCTCTTCTTGATAATCCTCCGATTTCTCACGTATCAGTTACTTGAAATTATATCATATTCTATCCTTGTCCTCAACAGAATATCTATTCTAATTTTTTTCTATCTATATTTTTCAGCGCAAGCATGTCATCGTGCAGAAATCATTTTCATTTTTCCTGCCTCTGCGAGCGAAATCTTCCATAATGTTGTAAAATCATAAGCGTTAAGAAATACCAAAAGAAAATGCCAACTCTGAAGTTTCTATCTCTCAGTATGGCAGGAAGGGAGAAAATATGACATGTATTTATGGATATATCCGTGTCAGCAGCCGCGATCAAAACGAGGACAGACAACTTATCGCTCTAAAGGAGCTGTCCATCCCACTCAAAAATATCTATGTGGATAAACAATCTGGAAAAGACTTTGAGCGTCCCTCTTACAGACGCATGGTGAGAAAACTAAAAAAGGATGATCTGCTCTATATCAAGAGCATAGATCGGCTGGGACGCAATTATGAAGAAATCCTTGAACAATGGCGGATGCTTACCAAGAAAAAAAGAATCGATATTGTTGTGCTTGATATGCCACTATTAGATACTCGAAGAGGCAAAGATCTGATGGGAACCTTTCTCAGCGACATTGTCCTGCAAATGCTGTCTTTTGTGGCAGAAAATGAAAGAACAACTATCCTACAACGTCAAGCTGAGGGGATCGCTGCGGCAAAAGCCAGAGGCGTGCGTTTTGGCAGGCCACCCAGCCCGCTGCCAGAAAGCTTTTATGAAGCCTACCACCTCTGGAAATCAGGAGAGATAACAGGAACAGCGGCGGCAAAAGTGTGTGATATGCCACTATCAACATTCCGGTACCGGGCATCCATCTATCAGAACACTACAATATTATAATAGGAATTTTACATAAAAGTGTACTTTTTTGTAAGACCTTTTTTCTGAAAAAAATTACTGAAGAGAATATTGAAAATCCATTTGGTTCATGGTAAACTAGAAAAGCCGTAGATAAAACAATATCTTACAAAAAAGTACACTTTTTAGAAAATGGAGGATACAAATGAATGCAGTTTAATTCCTATTTTTTTATTATGGCCTTTTTACCCGCAATTATTTTAATTTACTTTCTGTCAAACAAGCTTCATATATTAGCCGGAAAGATCGTGTTGATTCTAGGAAGCTTGATTTTTTATGCTTATTCTGACAAAAAAATGCTGTTTTTTCTATGCGCAAGTATTGCGATCAACTATATTTTTACATTGTTGATTCAAAAAATGAAATGGAAGAAAATATTCCTATCTATTCCAATTATTATAAATGCCGGGCTTCTATTGTATTTTAAATATCTAAATTTTGTTATTGAGAATATCAATTCTCTACTAAAAACAAACTACATCCTCAAAGATCTGATCCTTCCCATAGGCATCAGTTTTTTTACCTTTCAGCAAATTGCCTATCTAGTATCTGTATATAGAAAAGAATTGAAAAACAACTATTTTGTCGACTATCTGACCTATATTTTATATTTTCCTAAGTTACTGATGGGACCACTCGCAGAGCCTACTGATTTTATAGAACAGATCAATAATCCCGATACTAAAAAAATTAATTGGGATCACATTGCAGAAGGCTTGAAAATATTCAGCTTTGGATTGTTTAAAAAGGTATTGTTGGCCGATACATTTGCAAATGCTGTTTATTGGGGATACACATACATAGATACCGCTACCTCTATAGACTGGTTTTTAATTATGCTCTCCTATACCTTTGAGATCTATTTTGATTTTAGTGGATATAGTGATATGGCTGTCGGAATATCGCGGATGTTAAACATCACTCTGCCCATGAATTTTGACTCCCCTTATAAAGCCATTTCCATCCGAGATTTCTGGAAAAGATGGCATATCTCTCTAACAAAATTTTTGACAAAATATATTTATATTCCGCTGGGCGGCAGCAGAAAAGGAAAAGTTCTCACCTATATCAATACCATGATTGTTTTTCTGGTTAGCGGTATCTGGCATGGGGCGAACTGGACTTTTATTCTCTGGGGATCCCTACATGGTACCCTCAGTATCCTCGACCGCATATTTGAAAATACTGAAAAAAAGCTAATTGAACCAGTTCGATGGTTTTTTACTTTTACAGGTGTCAATCTATTATGGCTTTTATTTAGTGCCAGTTCCGTAAAACAGTGGATATCTATTTTAAAAACCATGTTTTCCTTTCAGAACACAACCATCAGTGAAGGACTGATCTCTGTGTTTAAAATCTCTGAATCGGCTCTTATCAATCAAGTGTTTCACCTTGATGACCTTAATGCCAATGTAAGAGGATTATGGTTGCTTTTATTTTTTATTATGGCATATGGAATTTGCCTAATCCCGGAGAACAACTACAAAAAACTCTCCAAGCTCTCAGCCACTACAATGATTCTCGCCTCAATCGCCTGTGTGTGGGGAATTTTATGTCTGAGTATGGAATCTGTCTTTGTATATTTTAACTTTTAGAAAATATAAGTGTCAGGCTGGAAAAATACATTCAACCTTCCTGATGAAACATCCGCCAAAGCGAACAGATGGGAGAAAAAATGAAATCAAAATTATGGATAACAGGATATTTTTTTATGGTGCTAAGTGCACTTGGAATCATTGGAGCATGGGTCTACCACATTGACCCATTTTTCCACTATCATAAACCATATACAAACGGCTACTATTATACGCTTAATAACCAGAGAAGCCAAAACAATGGCATCTGCAAACATTTTGACTATAATGCTTTAATTACTGGCACTTCCATGACAGAAAATTTTATGACCTCTGAGATGGATGCGATTTTTGGAACAAATTCTGTCAAGGTGCCTTTTTCTGGAGGCTCCTACAAAGAGATAAATGATAACCTTATCATTGCACTGAAATCCAACCCTGAACTAAAAACTATTATAAGAGGGCTTGACATGGAACGTTTTTTTGATGCCAGCGACACCATGCGCACGGATCTGGGAACCTATCCCACCTATCTTTATGACAACAACCCTTTTAATGACGTAAAATATTTATTTAACAAAAGCATTATTTTTAATCGGGCTTATCCCATGACACAGGCAAATGATAAAGAAGATTTTGTTCCGGGAATCCCCTCTTTTGATATTTATTCTAATTGGCAGTCATCCTACACCTTTGGATTACACACAGTCTGCCCCGATGGCATCACCCTACATCCATCGGAAAATGAAATACATCTAACAGAAGAAGATAAAGTTCTCATCTATGAAAATATATATAAAAATGTTACTTCCCTTGCAGAGCAATATCCAGATGTCACCTTCTATTACTTTTTCACCCCCTACAGTGCTGCATGGTGGAAATCACGCGTTGAATCTGGAACGATCTACCGTCAGATAGAAGCCGAACAATATATTATTGAAATCATACTGGAATGTAAAAATATAAAATTATTTTCCTTCAACAATCGAACCGACATCACCACCGATCTCAATCATTATAAGGATACCATTCACTATGGGCAGTGGATCAACAGCCTAATGCTCAAATGGATGCATGATGGTCAATATTTGCTGACAAAGGATAATTACAAGAAATATCTTGCAGATGAACTTTCCTTCTATACCTCCTTTGACTACGAAAGTTTAAATCAACAGGTCGATTATGAAAATGACTTTTATGCAGATGCATTGATCAATCAAGAATTAAGTGAATTAAAGCCTGTCAATCTGCTGGAACACCCAGAACAACTAACGCTTTCCAAGGCTGCGCTGATCACCGATTCCTATCTGGGACAACAGGGACTCTTATGTGAGGGAAGCTTAAAACGTGAATCGAACAGTCCTGTCAGCGTCTCCGATTATCTGATAAGTACAGAATACATTGGAGCAAAATTCAAGGTTGACAATATCGATTCCTATCGCTATCTGGTATTCTACGGAAAAAAGAATACTGATCACGGCCAACCCTCTGTATACATATTCAACGAACAAAACGAAACCGTTGCAGAACTGACCAGAACCTATCCCAATCTAGATAACGAATGGCATCAATATATTCTTGATCTATCAGAGATAAAAGGAAATGTAACCCTAATATTCAATGGAGGCTATATCGACAGCACTGGTGATGAAACGTCCTCTTATACATTTAGTGAAATCTATCTGTACTAAACAAACTTATGCCCGTTTACATAGCCAGTTTTGCTATTATCCTCAAGAACCCTATCAAAAAACGTCGACGCTCAATGTTGTTTCTCACAAATTTCGCGCCAGTTACGTTTTTTACTAAGCAGGGTGATAGAGGAAATAGCAAAACTAGCTATGCGGACCTTTCTCGATACGATTTATCTCTCTTTCAAATTCTCTCCGTTCGTCTTAATAACCTCTTTGTACCAGTCAAAAGATTTCTTTCGCACACGCTTCTGTGTACCATTCCCATTGTCATCCCTATCCACATAGATCAATCCATATCGCTTAGACATCTCTCCTGTAGTGGCGCTGATAAGATCCACACATCCCCATAATGTATATCCAACCAAATCTACTCCATCCTCATCCACAGCAGCCATCATAGACTTTATATGGGCTTTCAGATAATCGATGCGGTAATCATCCTCTATTTTTCCGTCGGCATCCATCTCATCTCTGGCCCCCAGACCATTTTCAACAATAAACAATGGCTTTTGATATCGGTCAAAAAGGGCATTTAGAGTAATGCGAAGCCCCAGTGGATCGATGGGCCATCCCCATTGACTACATTCCAGATAAGGATTCTTTGCTGAGGCAAATACATTTCCTCCTGATACCTCTCCCTGACCGTCTGCACGTACACAACGGCTATTGTAATAAGACAAAGAAATAAAATCAACCGTATGTTCCTTCAAAATCTTTCGATCCAAAGGACCCATTTCCAGCTCAATGCCCTTCTGCTCCATAAGCTTCTTCGCATATGCCGGGTACTCTCCTCTGGCCTGCACATCTACAAAGAAATAATTCTCTCTGTCTTTCTTCATACTCTCCCAGACATCCTCTGGACGGCAACTATATGGATACACATTTCCGGCAGCCAACATACAACCCACTTGAAACTCTGGATTGATCTCATGAGCCAGCTTCACGGCATAGGCAGAAGCCACTAATTCATTATGCGCAGCTTGGTATTTGACAGCCTCCTCATCTTCCCCCTCAAAAAAGCAGATTCCAGCACCCATAAAAGGTAGATGCATCAGCATATTAATCTCATTAAAGGTGATCCAATACCGCACTTTATTCTTAAAATAACGAAATATTGTTTCACAATAATTAAGATAACAATCTATTACCTTTCGATTCCTCCACGAGCCATATTTTTCCACAAGATTCAGTGGAATATCAAAATGACAGATGGTCACTATCGGCTCTATCTCATATCGCAGCAGCTCATCGATCACCGCCTCATAATATTTTAGCCCTTCTTGGCTCGGCTCTTCCTCCTCGCCTGTGGGAAAAATTCGGGACCACAGGAAAGAAAAGCGATAACATTTAAATCCCATCTCCGCAAAAAGAGCAATATCTTCCTTATAATGTCCATATTGATCGACGGCTTCTCTTCCGGGATAGACAGAATCTCCGGGCAGCTCTCGATAGCCCATACGCCCTTCCATCACAGGCATCCGATTTTTCCCGTAAGGAATTACATCCACCAGAGCCATGCCACGATCGCCTTTCTGCCAGCCACCCTCGCATTGATTTGCCGCCGTAGCTCCACCCCACAAAAAATCTTTCTGCATCCTATTGCCCCCTTTTCTCACATAATATGCAACAGACAATCTCCTGCTTGCACTTTCTCTGCCTCTGTGATCTCCACCTTCTTAAAATCATCGGCGTTTGTAACCAACACTGGTGTTTCCAGAGAATAGCCAGCCTCACTAATAAGTTTTATGTCAAATTCTATGAGCTTCTGTCCCTGCTTTACCACTTCACCTGCCTCCACAAAGGTACGAAAACCCCTGCCATCTAATTGCACTGTGTCCATTCCCACATGTATCAGAAGCTCAAGCCCCGTCTCCGTCGTAATGCCAACTGCATGACCTGTAGGAAATAAAGCTGAGATTGTTCCATCTGCAGGTGCATAAAGCACTCCCTCATCCGGTTCAATGGCAACACCCTCTCCCAGAGCACCAGAAGAAAATGCCTCGTCCTTCACCTCTGATAACTTGATAATCTTTCCCCTCAAAGGACTCACAAGCACAATTCTTTCATCCTTTGTCTCTGTTATATCAGCTATCTTCTTATCTTTTGCAGGATCTGCCTCCTTATCTTTGTAAAGTAACATCGTAAGAAGAAATCCAATCACCATAGAAATAGCGATTCCAACAAAAGCAACAATCATATTCCCCATCGTTCCATCTGGGTTCATCATATTGGGCAACTCAAAGATTCCCATACCACCCAAGATAAATTTTCGGAAATTAAAATGTCCATAGAAAGCGCCTCCAATGCCGCCCGCCACACAACTAATAATAAAAGGCTTCTTAAGAGGAAGCAAAATACCATAAATAGCAGGCTCAGTCACCCCGAATATTCCAGAGATAAAATTCGGAAGTGTCATTTCCTTAAGCTTCTTATCCTTCGTCTTAAGGAAGATAGCCAATACAACCGCAGAAGTTGCAAAAGTACAAGCAAAAAAGGGCATCATCACATTGTCATAACCCAATGTCATCACATTATTGATATAGACAGGAATAAATCCCCAATGTATTCCAAAAATCACAAGAATCTGCCATGTAAAGCCCACGATTCCTCCTGCAAGCAATGGACTAAATCCACGAATCTTCAATGTAAATTCAGAGATCAACATGGATCCAAACGTTGCAATCGGCCCTAAGAAAATCAGAGATATAGGCAGTGTCACCAATAAAGTGAGCATGGGCACAAAGAAAAACTTGACCAGATCTGGAATCAGCTTATTAAAGAACTTCTCACACTTGGACGCAAACCACACAGCCAGTATCACTGGGATAACTGTCCCTGTATAATCCATAGAGATAACAGGAATACCAAAGAAGTTCATATAAACTGGCGAGGCAAATGCTGTTCCATCCAATAACGTATACAAAGGCTCTGCTCCCGCTGATAAACTCCCTGCCTGAATCCCCGGATAACACATAGCTGCTCCAATAGCAAGACCAAGCATAGGCTTTAATCCAAATTTCTTCGCCGCCGTATAACCAAGAAACAGTGGCAAAAAGGTAAATAGCGCATCACCCGCTGCATTGATAATCATATAACCACCACACTCCGCACTATATAAACCGATCGCCACAAGTAATGTATTTAAACCTTTTAACATACCGCATGCTGCCATAATACCAAGAATGGGCTGAAAAATACCAGAAACCACATCAATAGCTCTGTCAAGCAGCTTTCCAGACTGTTGCTTTGTATCTGCTTTGGTTTCTTCTTTTAAGTCAAGCAGCTCCATCACATCCTCAAACACCTCTGGCACATGATTGCCAATAACCACCTGATACTGTCCACCACTTTTCATCACAGTAACGACGCCTTCCATGGCTTTCAGCACATCATCCTTTGCCTTTTTTTCATCCTTTAAGGTAAAACGCAACCTTGTGATACAATGTACCAGACCTAATACATTTTCTTTTCCACCGACATTTTTCACGATCTTCTTTGCCAGCTCATGATATTTTCCCATCTTATTCCCTCCTTCTTTTTTATAACTATAAAACTGGGAAGTAACTACACCACTGTACTTTTTCGCCGAATATCTGGCGCTTTGATTTTGTTAAATTGAATATATCATAGAGGTTTTCTTCAGGCAATAAATGGGACTGTGATAGTTTCAGCGTTTCAAAAATCACAAAAAAAGAACCTCTGTCTCTGCAACAAAGGTCCAAAATCTAAATTTTTTTATCACTTGGCAAAGATACTTTATCTGTATCTTCTTTTATTTTGTCCAGAAGTAAATCTGTATGCGCAAGCATCTCTAATGATGATTTTGCGTGTTCCTCATAGCGTTTTGTAAGAAGAAGGGAAAAGAAAATATCTAACACATACGTAACAGCAGAAAAAGAAGTAATCACATCCAGACTGAGAAGGGAGTCTCTGTTGGGAATTTCCACAATCTCATGGCACCATCTGCGAATCATCTGATTATATGGTCCCATCAATCCTACTACATAATTATTCGTCGCTTCCCGAAGATATTTTGCCATCTGTATCACGGTTCTGTTGGCCCCTGTAAAACTAATTAAAAAGGCTATCGTCTTCTTATTTCTTCGTGCTGCAAGATAATGACCATTAATACTCTCATAAGCTGAACACTCCATACCCAAAGTGGCAAACTTAAATACCGCCGATTGTGCCAGTATATAACTAATTCCCGTGCCATAGATATCAATACACTCCGCCCTTTGAAGTACACCATTTATTCGATTCATAGTATTTTTGTCAAGGGCAAGACGTGTATTTGTCACTGCCTTATCATAAAGAATAGGAAGAGCATGAATAATATCTGTATAAGAGCTTCGATCCGTGATGGGTTCCCCCTCTAACATCTGAGAGAGCCGATTCTTCTGATTGATTTCCTCCACCAGCTTAAGCTTAAACTCCTGATAACCAGAAAGACCAAGCTTCTGGCATAAACGCACCACAGTAGCTTTGCTTGTAAAGGAGGCATTGGCGAGATCTTTGCTTGACATGCCCGGGACTATATCCATATGCTCCAAGATATATCTGGCAATCTCTTTTTCATGACTTGTAAAATTAACCTGTTCTTTCAACCGCTCAATAAGCATGAAAGATTCCTCCTTATTCGACTGTATTTCCCTACCAATTTCATTTTTGAGGATAAGATTCTTTCCCTCCTCCCCCTCAAAAATAATTTCTAAGCTTTCTTCCTGCGATTTCGTTGTACAACTGCACTCTTAAACGCCTTCATCATGGCTGACGACAACTCCTCACAATCCTCATCAAAGTTAATTGGGCTTTTTTTCGCCTCTTCAACCTCTTTTAATTGTTCTTCCGTAGGTTTTTGTCCACTTTCAATAATTAATGTTCTGGTCATAATAAAGCTCCTTTTCTGCATTAGTTGCAAGCCTGGCTGAAATTAATCGAATCGTTTCCTTTCGTTCTGTAAATACTACAAACAGTACATCGCCGACTTTCCCTATCGCAATATATCTATCCTCATCAACACTATGCTCAAAATCAAACATTTCAATGTAATAAGGATCATCAAAAACATATGCTGCCGTTTCAAAAGAAATTTTATGTTTTTCCTTATTAATAATATTTTTTTCTTCGTCCCACTCAAATTTCATTTTTGGTCGTTCCTCTTAGATTATTCTATGTTAACAGTATACCATTAAATAACCAATCCATCAATTGCATTTTCCCTAAGCTCACGACAAACGCATGAATGATTTTAACCACTCAATCTCTATTCTTCCTATTT
>CAJUOO010000065.1 GCA_910588535.1 uncultured Lachnospiraceae bacterium
ACAGGCAGTTCGCCGGACTGTTTTTATCAGTTAGGCAAAACACGCTGTAGCTCTGCTTTCATAGAATTAATAAATAATCTTTATTGTCTCCATTCAGAGAATTTAATGATCTATGAATTTATACAAAATGATTATAACGCCGCAAATATAGGAAGAATCACAGCGTACTTCAAATATTCAATAAAGTAGTATAGCCAGTCCGCTGTTTTTTAATAAGTTCCTTCAGAAACACAGGCAGTTCGCTGGACTGTTGTTATTAGTTAGACAAAACATGCTGTAACTCTACTTACATAGAATGAATAAATCGTTTTTGTTGTATCCCATTTAGAGAATTTGATGCCCAATAAATACCACCAAAATGAATATAACACTGCAAATATAAGAAAAATCACAGCATACTTCAAATATTCAATAAAATAGTATAGCCCGTCCGCTGTTTTCCTCAAGGAACCTATTGAAAAACGTTGGTACTTAGCGAGGTTTTTCACGAGCTTAGTATCCATTACGTTTTTCACTAAGCGGGAGCGGGGTGACGGAGGAAACAGCGGACGGGCTATACGGACCCCTTCCGAAAATGATAAATAATTTCATCCAAGTCAAAACCCCGCTGCTCGCGAAAGTAAAATACTTTCTATTCTTCTATCACAAGTTTTTTTACCATACAGGTCTTTTGATAGAATGATATACTATAACTTAGTACAGTCTGAAATCCATCCCCCAAGCCCTTATCATATTGCCTTGTTATAATCTGAACAATTCCCTCGTCGCAGGCTTTGTTCAGGCTATGTATGTTCTCTGCCTTTTTCGCTTCTATTATAATAGCGCTTCGGTTCTTCCTGTCTCTTATTATAATATCCGGCTTTGCTGACTCTTTCCCTATATTAAAATCTATTGTGCCATCTGTTCCTTTTAGAATTTCTGAAAGAAAGATACAATAAAAATCTTCATGGCAATCGTCGCAGCAAATGGTCTGAAATAGAAGATTGGATATTAGCTTAGATGCCGTGGTAGTATCGCTCTCCCACAAAGCATCCATCAACACTCTGTAACTGTTCGGATCATTTGTATTCATCGTATTTTTTATCTGGCAAACAATGGCATCTTCCCATTTATTTTTTATTTTTTTATTTGGTATTTTAAGACTAAGTATTCTTCCTGTCGCAGAATCTGCCCTTGAAAGATACCCTTCCATAAGCAGTCTGCTCCATATATCATCTTCCACAAAATCACAGCCCAGCTCAGACAGCACTGGCTCACTGATAGTTTTATCGTGGAGAAGCGTCTCAAGCTTGTCCTGCCTGTCCAGAGTAAAAAGCTCCTGAAACGGATAGAAGCTGGTATGATTAGATAGCTTATCAGGTGTGATAGTCTTATCCTCTTGCACTTTTGATACATAATGCATCACATCCCATGGACAGTACAGCTCACTTTGCCCTATCACATAGCCCCCATACCATTTCTTAATAAGCTCTGACTGATCTTTCATTCCAGCATCAGAAAAAATCTGATCTACCTCAGACTTTGTAAATCCAAAGCTATCGCAAAAACTCTCTTCCATCACGGAATATATATGGCAATCGCCCTCTCCAAGAAAAAGACCTTCATTCGCATATGACAAACATCCGCTGATAATGGCAAGCTTTAATGCCTCCTCTTCACGCATAGCCGTACCAAAAATTCCATTCATCACATCCATCATATCTTTATGATAATCCTGCTTTTCTGCACATGCAATGGGTGTATCATATGCATCCAAAAGAAGAATAACTGGTTTCTCATAATGTCTGTAAAGCATCTTCATTAGCAAAGAAAGCGCTCCCTTTACCTCTGACATGCTAGCTTCCATATGCAGCAGCTTTATAAACTGCCTGATTGTAGAGGGATCATTTTTTTCACTGTCCTTTAAAAACAAATAATTTTGGCATAATCTGGAGATTTCCAGCTCAAGCATGCCATAAGCGGACACAAAATTATGGCATTTTATATTCTGGAACGAAAAGAAAATAGTGGGATATTGATTCATCCACTCTGCACAAAGTTCCTGCTGTTCTGTGATCGCAAGACCTTCAAATAGTTTCTTGCTGTCTTTTCTGATATCAAAGAAGCTTTCCATCATGCTCAGAGCAAGTGTTTTACCAAAGTTGTGAGGCCTTGTAAAAACTACAGGCTTAAATGGTGGAGTTTTGAGCAATTTTGAGAGCATTGTTGTTTTGTCGATGTAATATCCACCAAGACGACGCAACTTTTCAAAATTTTCTACACCGACAGGCATAATAGGCTGTTCCATACAATACGTTCCTCCTTTTTCCCTAAACAATAATTATTCGTATCTATTTTATCATATGTTGCTGATTTCTTCTATATAGTTTTCCGATGTTTCTTTCGAAGATATTCCTCCCTGAATCACCCTCACCTTATATGCCTCCCAAGGAGCTGGAATCTCCAATTTATCTATCATCCTTTCCAATACCTTTTCTGGAATATAGCGCTCTCTTTTTTGATTTCTTTTATATAATTCCTTATATGGTGCTTCCACATACACGATATGCACGCGTGCTCCATAATCGGCAAATACTCTCATCAGCCTCTGCCTTGTCTCCTGTATTAGATTTGTTCCATTCCAGATAAATGGCTCTTTTTTGCGAAGCAGCTTTCTTGCTCGTTCCATGGCGATCTGCACTACCTTGTCACTCTTTTTTGACGGAGATATCCCAAATTCCTCACGTATATCATCCAGAGAAATCACGATGCGCCCTTCCCCATGTTCTGCGATCCATGTATCCTTCCCGGAAAGAGGCAGCCCTGACATCAATATGACCTCAAACGAAGTCTTATCATATAGATCTGCTCCCTGCCACATATCTAGTCTTCTAAAATACTCGAATTTAGTATAAGGACTCGAAAAATTATAGGGACCTTCCCATATACCCAACTCCTTTGCATAGTCTGCAAACAATTCCACATGCTCTATTAGATTCTCTCTGCTGGTTCCTCTTCTCCCCTTTGCATCTGCTCTTGAAAGCAAATACAACAGGCGCATCGGTATACTTTCAGCAGCCTTTATCATGTCATATTCTGGTCTGCGCTTGGAAAAAAACCACACCGGCAGGCCATGATAGCGTATCAGCTTCGCCACCATCTCCCTCTCCTCCCAAAGTAACCCAAATCGATCTGCCTCCCGGTATACAAGCCTTCGAAATTCCTGCTCACCGACAATGGCATGTTTTGGAGAAGTCCATGCTCCATCCTGAAATTTTGTACAAGCTATTTTGCCTACATCATGAAACATCGCTGATAAAAATAATAGCTCCTGATACCTATCAGGAAGCTCCTGCCAGTCTGGATGAAGCATAAGCTTCTGGCACACAAGCTTGGTGTGCTGGTATACATCTCCCTCCGCATGATAGTCTGGATTTTGTAAAACTCCTCTCAGTCTGTCAAGCTCAGGATAGCTCTTGCCAAGCTTTTCAAAAGAAAACTCACTTTCTCGAATCTGTTTTAAAATTCCTCCGCCTTTCTCTGGAATCATCTGTTTCCTCCTCCATAATCAGACCATTCTATCTTGGCTAAATATATGTCTTTACATAATTATCTGTAATATCCACCTATCTCAAATAGATCAACCCCGTCCTCCAATTCATTGGCAACAATCGGTCTGCTCGCCCAGTGACTCTCTGAATCAAGAATGGTATTTAAAAAAGAACCTCTTACAAGCTTTAGGCGATCTATCACATAATCGCTCTCCTCCACCTTAATATATATTCCCTCCATCGTCCCAGTCAGATCTGTCTGCTGCATCGTGATCTCAGGATTGGCACCACCCTTCTGACACTGCCTTATCAAGCTCTGCCTTGGATGTTCGGATATAAATAGGCTTGGCCCTATCCATCTTTGTATCTCCTCCACACTCTGATAATATCCCTGTGACAGCACCCGAACCGAACAGATAAATGGAGCCTCGCGCAATATCTCCCTCCGTCTTTTAGTAGAAAAAAATCTTCCTTCCACCTTATCAAAAATATCAAATTCCATAAAATAATGTGGCAGCTTATCATAAAATACAGTGTGTTTTGCATACAGCCATTCCCCGTACATAACATATCTATCTCCCAAAAGCTGCCTAAGCGGCTCCTCAAAACATCCTGCCCAAAGCTTAAATAGGTCAAACTGCCGCTCTCCATAACCTCCATTTAAAAAATGTCCCCTGCTCTGCAGATACATTTTTTTATCCTTCCCAAAGCTAATACCACAATTTGCTCCGTCAACCTTTTCCTCCAAAACTAGAAACTTCTCTTTAAGCTCTGAAAACTTTACATTCTTTAGATCCTCATCCCCCACCTGTTTTCTCGATCCCTCCAGATGTCTGGTACGAGGATATTTATAAATCTGCTCCATATCGCTTGCCCTCCTACTTCTCTTATGGACACTTCTCCCTTACTAACCACGCTCTATGCGCCGCTTTTGCGGCACACTTCCTCTGTATGGGACTGTCTATCATCGAGCTAGGGATGTTTTTTCCCTTGCTCGCAGCGCGTCCCATGCGCCGCTTCTGCGGCATATTTCCTCTGCATGGGACTGCGCAAAAAAGCTGTGAGAAAAACCTCTCACAGCGCTCTGATTCTCAATATGCGGGCTGAAACCGAACCTCCTCCGCAGCCTATAACAGCAGAATTCTCCACCGCACAAGCAGGTTTTCGCAGACACAATAACCGTATGTTGGCCTTCCAAAACCTTAAACCTAATCTTATAACAAAAAATAACGGAAAACGACAACAATAACTTTAAACCTGCAAAAAAGGAGTCTCTTACGATCTTATGCCTTCCGGGATGTCATACCTACAGCTCAATCTCCATTGTCTTTGTATTATTTACCACATCAAGTGCCGTCTGTGCTCTGGAAAGCTCATCCGCCACCACAGAACATTCCTTCTCGACAACACTGATATCATAATTTGCATAGCTGTAATCAATCACATTGGAGGAAGCTCTTCCATAGCCGTCTGCATCCTCGCGCTGCTTTGGAAGACGATCTTTCATCATGGAAAGCTTTCTTTTCCTCGCTGTAAGCTGTGGTATATAGACTAGCATCTGGTCAATGGTCATATCAAAGCCATCCACCATCTGCTGAATATTAAAGCTGTTAATCGCATGCTTCACCACTCTTATCTTTCTGTCAAGCTCAATAAGCGCTGCCTGCATACTTTCATACTCATATGCTGGCCTCACCGATTCCACATCCTCTCCCACTGCCGCCACAAAAATACTGCTCTTCTCTTCCTTAAGCTCAAGCGCTGTCTTCTCCTCATTCAGCTTTCGGAGTAGCTTTGCAGCTTCTGCAGATGTATATTTCATGCTCTTCCCCTCCATTTCTCTCTACAGCATCAAAAAGTGAGATACCTATACCTCATCAATTGCCTTTCCAATATCATGTCTCATATATTTATTCTCAAAGGATATCCACTCTGTAGCAGCGTAAGCATTAGCTCTTGCCCTCTTTAAGTCCTCTCCCTTTGCCGTCACTCCAAGCACCCTTCCGCCGTTTGTCACTATCTCCCCGCCACTAAGCTTTGTCCCGGCGTGGAAAACATAATAGCCATCCTTTGCGTCAAAAGCATCCAGACCATCGATCGGAAATCCCTTCTCATAATGTTCTGGGTATCCATCGGAAGCCAACACCACGCAGACAGCGGCATTATCCTCAAACTGCAAATCTATATGATCTAAGGTACCATCTATGCACGCCTCAAACACATCTACTATATCATTCTTCATCCTCGGCAACACTACCTGTGTCTCTGGATCACCAAAGCGGGCATTGTATTCTAGAACCTTGGGTCCTTCTTCTGTCAGCATTAAGCCAAAGAAGATCACTCCTTTAAACTCTCTGCCCTCCGCCCTCATTGCATCCACAGTAGGCTGGTAGATATGCTCTTTGCAATAGGTATCAATCTCCTCTGTATAAAAAGGGCTTGGAGAAAATGTTCCCATACCTCCTGTATTCAGTCCTTCATCATTATCCTTCGCACGCTTGTGATCCTGCGCGGAGCTCATAATCTTTATTGTCTTCCCATCCACAAAGGACAGCACAGACACCTCACGCCCAAGCAAGAACTCCTCCACAACCAGACGATTGCCCGCTGAGCCAAATTGCTTATCTAACATAATTGTCTTAACGCCTGCTTCTGCTTCCTCCAGCGTATTACAGATCAACACACCCTTTCCAAGCGCCAATCCATCCGCTTTTAGCACAATGGGAAGTTTTGCTGTTTTGATATAAGCGAGCGCTTCCTCGGCATTATCAAAATTCTCATAGGCTGCTGTCGGGATGTGATACTTTTTCATAAAATCCTTGGAAAACGCCTTGGAGCCTTCCAAGATTGCCGCCTCTTTCCTCGGTCCGAACGTGCGCAGCCCTGCCGCCTCAAAAGCGTCCACTGCCCCTGCAACCAAGGGATCATCCGGTGCCACCACAACCAGTTCCACCTGTTTTTCTTTTGCAAAATGAATGAGGCGATCCCACTCCATCACACCAATATCGACACATTCTGCATACTTCGCAATTCCCGCATTGCCCGGCGCACAAAAAAGCTTATCCACACGGCTGCTCTGTGCAAGCTTCCATATAATAGTATGCTCTCTGCCGCCTCCGCCTACCACTAATACCCTCATGCTTTCCTCCTACTCGCTCAAAAGCTCTCCATTTGCTATTTTATTGATCGCCTTCGGCAAAAGAATCCATTCTGCCTGCTCCATCACTCTCTGTTGAAGCATTTTCGGCGTATCACCCTCCTCGACGCTAACCGCCTTCTGAAATAAGATTCTTCCAGTATCCATCCCTTCATCAACCACATGCACTGTGGCGCCTGTCACCTTCACACCTCTTTGCAAAACTGCCTCATGCACCTTAAGTCCATAATAGCCCACTCCACAGAAAGACGGAATAAGCGATGGATGAATATTAATTATGCGATTCTTATATTCCCTTATCATCGCCTCAGGAACATTTACCAAAAAACCTGCAAGTACCACCAAATCCGGCTGATAAGACTTCACTTTCTCAAGCAGCGCATCATAAAATTGTGCTCTGTCCTCAAAATCTTTGGGAGATACGCAGGCTGCTGGGATACTGTGAGCCGCCGCACGCTCCAGCGCATAAGCATTTTTATTATTGCTTATCACGCCGACAATCTGTGTATTTGTAATGGTGCCATCTGCTATACCATCTATAATCGCCTGAAGATTTGTTCCTCCTCCTGATACACAAACACAGATCTTTAGCATATTGTCACTCCCTTTTCCCCCTCGACTGTCTCGCCAAACACAAATGCATCCTCGCCTGCCTCATGTATCGCTGCGATTGTCTTATCCACATCTACAGGTGCAACACCTATTATCATTCCAACACCCATATTGAAAGTATTGTACATCATATGCTCTGCAATATCCCCATCCTTTGAAAGCATCCGAAAGATTGGAGGAATCTCGTAACTGTTCTTTCTCACCTTGGCATGAACATTCTCAGGAAGCATCCTTGGAATATTTTCATAGAATCCTCCCCCAGTAATATGACTACATGCCTTAATTGTCACACCAGCTTCCTTCACCTTCTTAAGTGCCTTTACATAGATCTTTGTGGGAGCTATCAATGCTTCTCCAAGCGTTGTCCCCAGAGAATCATAATGCATATTTAATGCTGTCTCTGTCATGGTAAATACCTTGCGCACCAAAGAAAAACCATTGCTATGTACACCGGAAGATTTTATGGCTATCAAAGTGTCGCCCGCTCGCAGATCCTTCCCTGTAATCAGGTTCTTCTCATCCACAATCCCCACTGCAAAACCAGCGAGATCGTATTCATCCACCGGATAAAATCCCGGCATCTCCGCCGTCTCACCGCCAATCAGAGCGGCTCCCGCCTGACTGCACCCATTTGCCACACCACTCACAATTGTCGCAATCTTCTCCGGCTCATTTCTGCCGCACGCAATATAATCTAAGAAAAATAAGGGCTCTCCACCTGCGCATGCAATATCATTCACACACATCGCCACGCAGTCAATCCCTATTGTATCATGCTTATCCATCAAAAAAGCCAGCTTCAACTTTGTGCCGACACCATCAGTTCCTGATACAAGCGTCGGCTTCTCCATATTTTTAAATGCCTCCAAAGAAAATGCGCCAGAAAAACCTCCGATTCCGCCAAGCACTTCTGGCCTCATCGTCTTCTGTACATGCTTCTTCATCAGCTCGACTGCCTTGTAGCCTGCCTCAATATCTACTCCTGCCTTCTTGTAATCCATTTTGTCCTCCCTCTGCCATCCTCTGTGCTATAGCTGCTTTAAATATTCCTTATATCCGATGCTTTCCAGCTTCTCTTTCTTAGCCATCACGCCATCCTTCAATCCCTCTGAATAATCCTTCAGCTTCCCCAAAAGCTCCGCATCTGACGTGGCAAGAATCTTTGCCGCCAAAAGCCCTGCATTAGCTGCTCCGTCGATCGCCACAGTCGCCACCGGAATACCCGACGGCATCTGCACAATAGAATACAGTGAATCTATGCCGCTCAGAGTCTTTGTATGAATCGGAACACCAATCACCGGAAGTGGGCAAAGTGCTGCCAGCATGCCCGGAAGATGTGCTGCACCACCTGCACCTGCAATCATCACCTGATACTTCTTCTCTGCATTTTTTGCATATTCAAAAAATATATCCGGCATGCGGTGCGCAGAAATCACTGTCACATCATAGCCAATCCCAAGCTTATCTAAAATCTCACATGCCTTACTCATAACAGGGAGATCCGAATCACTCCCCATTACAATTCCCACTCTCGCCATCTTCTTATCCTCTCTTTCTCTATCTGTATGATTCTTTAAATGCACGATTTAAAAACTCTGTCCCCGGAAGAACAAATCTGCCATCCTTAATAATCACCGTCTTTTCTCCATCCGCTCCATGACAGGCAATCTCCGCAATCTCATTATATGGAATTGTGATATCTGTATGACAATTAAAATATGCCTTTAACGGATCTGTGTGCCGCAACAGGGAATAGTCATTCTCCTTCGCAATGATCTCCTTGCCGTCAGGATTGTACACCGGAACCTCCTCCGAACGACTATAACAGGTATCTCCCACAGCAAAGTGAGGTCCCATCTTCTCCACAATCAAAATAGGCAACTTTTTCATAATATCATATTTCTGTGCCATCACATAAGCCGTTGTGTTTGTTCCTATGGCAAATTCTCCCATGGGAAGCGTCTCCCGGTTCTGCATAATATTCTCCCGAAAATACGCCTTATTCCTCTCTTCACTATCAAAATTTTCACAGTTGTAGGAGCTGATCACACCATCTGAAAATGTAAGCTTCAACTTCTTAAATGGAAGATCTCTTAAAAATACCTCACTCACATATAATGTGCCATTCGTCCCTTTTAGCTTTGGTGAGGTAAATACCTCCCCCACAGGAATATTGACATCCGCCACACAATTTTCGAATTTTGTCTCTTTCTCTGGATCAGATAATTCAGTTAGCTGCACCCTAAGATCCGTACAATTTTCCCCTGAGCCCAGAATGGTCACATACTCTGAACGATCCAGCACGTCGATCAGACACTGCTGCACAACTTTATATTGTTTATAATCCAATGTATTGATCCGCACAGTCTCCTCAAAAATCTGTGCAAAATCTGTACCGATCTCAGGAATAGGAAACGCGATAATAGTAAAGCTTACCTCTTCTTCCTTTATATACTGATTCTGAAGCTCCGACACCTCATTCATATACGAAATCATAAGCTTCTGCTGCTTCTGGCTAAGAACACACGCCTCCGGCTTTGTCTTTGGCATAAATGGCTCTTCACCAAATACTTCAAGAACAGCAGGACCAGCATATTCCGCCGCCTCCGCTTTATATCTCTCATACACTGCTTTTATAACTGAAAATTTTCTCTCATAAAAAGCCTTGTCAAAATATATGGCTTCATCAAAACGGTGATCATAATCATACTGCCTGTTTACAGGAATAGCTGTATATCCACTTCTAATACTGCGCCGCCTCAAGATACTGTGAAGCGGGTAGCGACAGATCACCGGCTCAAGCCCAAGACGTCTAAAGCCTTCTATCGCCGCGCGCATAATACGCTCAAAGCCAATCTCATAGCGAAGCTGCACGATCTTCTTTTTCTCCAGCGGCTTTCTTGCAAGCTCAAAACCTTTTCTAAATCCTTCCACATAAACAGCCGCAATCTGCTCAATCTTTTCCTCAGATAATGAATGTAAAAACTCTGCTGTCTTCTTTTCATTGTCCGAAATATACTCTCCATAGCAAAACAAATATCGGGGATCGGACAGATCACTCTCCATAATGATTTCCTTTGCAAAGGAAAAGGACGGATCAAACATCTCTCTAATCCTGTCCGCATAAAAAACATCACAATAATCACTCATATACCAATAGACAGCATCTTTCACTTCCTTGCTGTCTGGCGTATTTTCAAATAAATTATACAGCTCAATAAATAACTCTGCACCCACTGTAATATAATTTAACCGGTTTTCAAACGCATCTGCAATCATGGCGCGAAGCTCTGTGTAAACTACACACAAAAGCTGTCCAAACTCCTCGCCAAGCTTTTCCGATGCATAGGCAGGGTTAGCATAACTCTCCTTATATGCCTCCGGCAGCAGATCCTGATATAACTTATGATTATACTCCAAAAGCTCTGTATAAGATAATTGATCGAATTTCCCCTGATCAATATCTTCTATAAGCTTCTTTATCATCAGAATATACCCCGATGTGCGCTTAAAATAATCCTGAAATGCCACGACGCACATGGTATCCTTATAAATCTGCTCGATGCGCTCCATCGACAGAACCAATCGCTCTCTCACTCTCTCATTCTCAGGTTCCCAGAACTGCCCAAACTTCATATTCTTCCAAAAAACCAAAGCTTTTCTCCTTTTCTTCTATTCTACAAACCAATTAGGAATACAAGCCCCATACCGACGAGCATCACTGCACTCATAATTGTGCCAATCCATGAAAATAAGAAAAAAATCTCCTCTTCCTTAAAGCTGTTCACTCCAAAATATAAACCAACTCCAGACAAAAACAGGGTGCAAAGCCCCAAAAGCCCAATCTCTCTGCCACCATCTCCTCTTGCCATATAAGATTGAAAAACAGCCACACAAAAAACGATAATCGCCAGCACTGCAAACACGGTTGAAACAATCCCTCTCACAGACTGGCTTTTATCCGTAAACTTGTATTTATGCCTGTTTAAGCTCTTATGCTCCTTCACGTTTCTCTTTCCTCCTAAACAACACATAGATCAGATATCCTGCTATTCCACCCAGTGTATTTAACAAAAGATCATCCACATCAAAGCTGCCAACCTTATATACAAGCTGTATTGTCTCCACAAGCAAACTAAAGAGCAGACTAAAAAGCAACACAGGAAATATCCCCGGAAATACCCTAAAAGACATGTCCCGAATCCGCTTAAAAAGGACTGGAAGATAAAAACCAAATGGCATAAATGCAATTACATTCCCTGCTATATTATAAAACACAGCCCTGAATCCAAGAGTGTGGCGATTCTTGATAAATCGCTCAATCTCCTTAAACAGCACCAGATTATAGCGGTACTCACGCGAGCACTCTGTTCTTCCAAACATCTCTGCAAAAAACAGAAAATAACAAAGTGCCATCAGGTACAACACAAATAGTAAAGCATGCCAATATTTTCCTTTTTCAGCGTTCACTGCCCATTTCCTTTCTATCATAACCAGAACATAATATCCTCATCAGAACATTATTCTGGATTTCTGCTTAAGAAGTGCGGCTCCTGTCACTATAGAAAGTATGCCTGTCACTATTCCACTCACTAAAATAATAGTCCCCAAAGCGATACTCCCTGCCCCCGCTATTCCTAAAACCTTATATGTCTTTTCTCCCATTATACCAAACCTTTCCCGATCTTGCTCTGCCACACGTCATTTTTTAATACAGCCTATTTTGCACCATACTTTTCATAATATACATCCAGACCTGCTTTTATCTCATCATCAATTATAATCTTTCCGTTATATGGCTTATTATACAAAAATTCAACAACTTCCTCCATGGTGACAATCGCAGATGTCTTCATATTATAATTTGTGCTGATCTCAGAAAGAGCACTCTTCTCTCCATGCCCTCGCTCCATGCGATCCACAGATACAACCAATCCAATTATATCTACATTTCCCTGCCCTTTTATAATAGGGAGCGTCTCCTGAATGGAAGTACCCGCCGTCGTCACATCCTCGATTATAATCACTCTATCTCCATCTGTGATTGGGCTGCCAAGCAAAATTCCTGCATCCCCGTGATCCTTAACCTCTTTCCTGTTTGCACAGTACTTCACCTCCGCGCCATAAAGCTCATCAAGCTTCATAGAAGTTGCCACGGAAAGTGGAATCCCCTTGTATGCTGGTCCAAATAAGATATCAAAATCCAGACCAAACCTATCATGGATCGCCTTGGCATAAAATTCTCCCAGTCTACATAGCTGCGCTCCAGTGCGATAGAACCCGGTGTTCACAAAAAATGGTGTCTTTCTGCCGCTCTTGGTCACAAAATCTCCAAACTTCAACACGCCACTGTCAACCATAAACCCAATAAAATCCTGCTTGTACTGTTCCATACTCTTATCTCCTTCACTTTTTAAAGGCATAAAGCCATATTATTTTCTCAATAAGTCTCCCGAACACTCTTATTCTTCTACATTCTACCATATTCACAGTGCCTTTTCAATCTATAGTTAGATGTAAAACCTTATATATCAGAAAAAAGTGCAAAGCCTCCTCGTTACACTGAGACTCTGCACCTTTCCCTCTATTGTATTTCTTCTAATAATGCAGCAATGTCCGTAATGCTGTCCATAACATCTGTCTGTACTGCAAGCTGCTCCTCATCTGAGAGCGGCGCACCATCAAGCCCAGATATCAAACTGTCAAAATACTTGTCCAGTGCATCCACCAGACCATTCAGCCCTTCTACCAGCTTCTTGTGAATCTCTGCGTACTCCTTTGGAGGATTCTCAATCGCTGCAACCTCACCATAACCCTTTGTGATCTCACGCATCTCCTCCACGCCTGCCTTGGCTTCCTCTGTATCCATAGCCATAGCATTTCCTACCCACTCTGTCATGGCATTAAAGAATTCCTCTGAGACAGTATTTAACTTATTAACCTCCTCTATGTATTCCTCCTTGCTCATATTCTTGGAACCACATGCCCCCAGAACACACACGGCTAACAAAGCAACTACAAACAAAGCAAAAAATCTCTTTCTTGACTTCCCCTTCACAACAACTATCCCCTTTCCTATATATTATCGTCATTAATTATATCCATTCCCCCTGTGGCTGTCAATATGATTTATGATACATATGTTTTGTTTTTTCAATTTTATTTTTGTCTGTTTATAAAATTATTTTTTACATTTTCACCAGCTTGCCGCTTTTCTATCAATTATACTATTATCAAATCTATCACAGCTCGGATAAAAAGGTTGCTTCCCCTACTCGCATGCCGAACGCGAGCGGCTTTCGCTGCACATTTCCTTTCCATGTTTGTATGCATAAAAAATCCCCGGCAGAACATATCTGCCAGAGATTTTTTGTATAGTATACTTTGTGCGAATCAGCTATCTTACATCTTCTCTTTTGTTATTTCTATGTATCTTTTTATATCTCTTACTTACCGTTTAACTCATCCAATACCTTCTGTACATTGAGCATCTCTGCATTTTCCTTGTACTTTGCCATACCCTCTTCTACTGTCATATCGCCAACCAGAACCTTAGCAAGAATTTCTTCTCTGATTGCCTTTAAGTCAGCGTTGATTCTATTCAATGTGTCAGATACAGGGAACGCTGTCTTCTGAACACCGAATTTGTTGATAACTGCGAGGGAATCCTTACAAGCATCAGACAATTCCTGATTCTTATCTGTCACCTCAAGAGGAGAGATGCACATCCAAGGAGTGATCCATGCTTTCTTTAAAGGCTCCTCTGGCTTGGATAAACTTGGAAGTGGAACAAGGTTGTTGCCTTCCTGCTTCCAGTGAAGATTCTCCACACCACTCTGGAACAGTACCTGTCCCTCACCGCCATCATGAGAGTACTCGATAAAATACTTAAAGATGGAAGCTGCTTTGTCATCATCCAGCTTGTTGGACATAACAATTACCTTTGGCACGGAGAACAAATAGGTTGCTCCCTCGATCGGGTCCATTGCCAGAACATCTGCCTCAGGTACATTTACTTGAAGACGGTTGGTCAAAGTTTCACCCCAGTTGCCGCCCCAGTAATTGAATACACCGACGGAACCGCCATACCACTGATCACGGCATGCACCTGTCGTGTTAGTGATAACCTCAAGGTCAATTAAGCCCTCCGCATACGCCTCGCGAAGCCTTGTCATCGCACCAATCATATTATCCTGCGCAAATCCATCCACCCATTCTCCATTGACCTTGACAAAATCTGTGCTGGCATCTTGATAAAATTCTGGCAGGTTCTGTGTATTGAATACACCCGGTGCAGTAAGCGGAACTGTACATTCCTCTATCTGATCCTTAAATGCGCGAAGCATATCTGTAAATTCCTGATAATTCTTAGGAACAGCCATATTCAATCTGTCCAGCCAGTCCTTTCTAACATAAGTTACAGCTCCGCTGGCAATTTCAGGTGGTACTCCATAGATCTTTCCATCGATGCGAAGCGCATCCCACACAGCAGAATCTACTTTAGTAAACAGATCAGAATTCTCAATCAAGGCTGTCTGATCATAGATTGCATTCTGCTTTGCATACACACCAAGCTTCTGCTCACCATTTAAGTCAAATACATCTGGCACAGAGCCCGATGCAAATGCCAGCTCAAGAATGGTATTATATTCATTGTTGGATACGATCTCCAGATTCAGTTTAATGCCGGTTAAGCGCTCAAATTCCTCTGCCCACTGAGCAGTACCATTCTCCTCACTCATACCATCATGTACCATCCAGTGAATGCTGTCTGGCTTTTTCACCTCTTCTGTTCCTGCCGCTGTTGTTGGAGCAGCCGTCGTCGTATTATTTCCAGAAGATGCCGTTGTTGTCGGGGCAGGTGTTGTGGTTGGGGTATTGTTGTTCCCGCCACAGCCTGCAACCATGGTGGAAATCATAGCTGCCGTCAACATCAGAGATGTCAATTTCTTTGTGTTTCTCATAATAAAATCCTCCTTTAAGATTCTATAGTAAATGTTCATTACTACCTTATAAAAATTTCATTCTTTAACCTTTCACCGCTCCTACTGTCACGCCCTTTACAAAGTATTTCTGCAAAAATGGGTATATCAACAAAAACGGAAGTACCACCACAATAACCACGGCTGATTTTAACATTTCCTCTGAGAGCGTGATGCTTGTACCAGAGATACCATCGTTGAGAATCAGATCTCTTACTTTCACCTGAAAGTTCTTCCACTTGCTGTCCTGAATATAAAGAATAAAATGCATGTACTCATTCCACATTCCGACCGCGATAAACAATCCAATAGAGGCAAGCGCCGGTTTCGAAAGCGGAAGCACCACCTTCCAGAATGTCATAAGCGGCGTACAGCCATCTAAAGATGCGGCCTCATACAATGTCTCTGGTATCGTCTCAAAAAAGCTCTTCATCAGAATAATATTGTACGCGCCGAGACAACATGGCAAGATAACAGATAAAATTACATTATTCATAAAGCCAAGATTCTTAATATTCAGATATGTAGGAATCAAGCCACCACTGAACATCATGGTAAATAAAATCATATTAATAAAAAACTTATGTCCCGGCATCTCTTTTTGCATAATAACATATGCGGCCAATGTTACCAGCAAAAGTCCCAGACCAGTAGACAGAATTGTAGTATATACCGACACGACGAATGGTCTATAAAGCGCCACAGTTCCTATAATCTGCTTGTACGCGCCGAAATCCCACGCCTTCGGCCACAGACGAATCCCATAGGTCGTAGGATCAACCGAATCCACAAACACCTTTAAGAGAGGTATAATCATCAAAGCCATCAAAATCAATAAAAATCCAATATCAAAGATTAAGAACAGAGCTCTGGCACGATGTCCCGGCTTAAAGGATATTTTTTCTTTCTCCATTGCATCACTATCATTCATCCTAACACGCCCTCCCCTTTGACTTTCTTGCTTATCTTATTTGCAATTGTCACCAGCAGCACCGATACCACAGACTTAAACAAGCCTGCTGCCGTTGACATACCATAATCAGCACTTGTAATACCCATGCGGTACACATATGTCTCAATAACATCTGACACGCCAAGCACCATTGAATTTTGCAATACCCACACAGAATCAAACAAGTTCAACACTTTGGCAAGATTCAGTATAAATACAGTGAGAATCGTTCCTGAAATTGCTGGAAGCGTGATAAAAATAACCCTCTGCAGGCGATTTGCGCCGTCAATCTTAGCCGCCTCGTGCATTTCCTGATCCACACCGGCAAGTGCCGCGATAAAGATAATGGTTCCCCAGCCTGTCTCCTTCCAGCGGTTAATCACATAGAACATAGGGCGCCACCACTTATCATTCGCCAAGAAGTAAATTGGCTCACCTCCAAACATCTCAATCACTGCATTTACAATTCCGTTCTTCGGAGAGAGAAACATAGTGAAAATAGATGCTACAACTACCCATGAAATAAAGTGTGGTATGTAGATTACCGTCTGTGATACCTTGCGGAATTTGACGCTCTTAATCTCATCAATCAACAGCGCAAGCCCTACACAGCAGATAATACTGAGAACCAGATTCGTGGTACTGATCTGCAGGGTATTTTTAAAAGCCCTCCAGAACATGGAACTGCTGAACAAAACCTTGAAATTTTCAAATCCGATAAATACTGGATCTGTAAATGGCGTATATTCTGTAAATGCATACAGAATTCCTGCCATCGGAAAATATCCATAGATTACTATAGTAAGAAATACTGGAAGGAACATGAGATAAAACCATCGATACTCATAGATTCTCTTCTTCAGGCTCTTCTGGTGATGGACATTTGCCGCTTGCAGACCATTTTGCTTTTTTAAACCTGCCATAATGAAACTCCCTTCTTTTTATTGATTTCATTTTACAATTCAAACATACTCCTAACAAGATCCAAAGCTTTGAAAGAAAGAATTGTCAAAAATGTATCACTCTATCTGCCCACCATACAATATTTCTAAAAATATAAAAAAAGGTATCCACAGAAAAAGCCCTGAATTTATTTGCTTTTTCTGTGGATACCTTTCTTTATATCAAAAATTGTATCTTGACGTAGAAATCAAGTTGAAAAAACCTTTCTTCCTCTACGTGAGTCTGAACTGTACTTTATACAAGATATTTGTATACATACAGTACTATCTCATTACTTTTTGTAAATATTATGTTGTATCATTTTCTGGAAAGATCCGCCCGGCGAACCGCCTGTGGTCCTCCGTCACCCCGCTCTCGCTTAGTGAAAAACGCAGCGGACGCTA
>CAJUOO010000066.1 GCA_910588535.1 uncultured Lachnospiraceae bacterium
ATAAATACAAATAAGTGAAACATAAAATAGAGTTACAAATATATGAAGAATCACAATATATCTGAACGATTCAATAAAAGTAGTATAGCCCATCCGCTATTTTCCTCAAGGAACCTATTGAAAAACGTCGGTACTTAGCGAGGTAGTTCACGAGCTTAGTATCCGTTACGTTTTTCACTAAGCGAAAGCGGGGTGACGGAGGAAAATAGCGGATGGGCTATATGGACCTTTTCCGAAAATGATAAAACAAAATTCATCCTGCAAGATATTATAAGATAGTGCTACGTGTATACAATATCTTGTATAATTAAATCTTATTGCGACAGTCTCTTTGACTACATGAGATAATTATGATATAACATATTTGGGCGAGGCTATTAGATATAGCCAAGCACAGAGGCGGCAATAACTGCCAATGTCAGCAAGGACAGCCAGATAGTAAATCCAAGAATTATTTTTATTGTTCGCATCTGCCTATTTTGCTGAGTCTCCATCTCGCTGAGTTGATTGGATAGGGAGGATATTTTATCAAGGATGGTAGTATCTTTGATGGCAGATTTTAAGCCTTGAAGTTGTGAAGAGATAGTGTTATGCTTATCCTCTAGCTGTGTCTTAAACTGATATTTTTCCTGCTCTGTCTGTTCAGAAATAAAATGTTTCAGTTCGTCAAACTTACTATTGACATCAGGAGGTTCAGGCAGATTCTTAATTTCTTCAAGCACTTCTCTGATCTTAATATAAAGATTGTCTTGAGAAATGCAAATCTGTGAATTTAAGAGTGTATCCAATTCTTTTATCTGTGCATCAAGATGATGCTCAGAATCCTTTAACTGAGTGGACAGATGTTCCTCTGTCTCTTTGAGCTGAGTATCTGAGAATTTCTTTTTTTCTTTTAGTGTCTCAATAGAATCTATAAGCTTTTTGAGAAGCTGCCTGTCTGCAGGTGATAGCTCCAGCTTATCGGGAGTTTTAACCTTGTCTATAAATGACTCTACTAAATTTGGCATTTGTATCCTCCATAGGACTATTTACAATAAGTTAATAGCTCATTCATATTTTGTACATATTTTGCTGTTATATTATAAACATGTTAGACAATTTATACAAAAGATATTAATAAGATTATTTCATATACAATTTTTTCATAATAGCCTCGGCAGCAAGCTGCCGAGGCACTCCTCTTTTATGCGCCGGGATATGCAAGGAAATTAACAACAATAGCTGTATGCACTCCACGCGGCGAGTAGGGGAAGGAGTCGTTCCTCTACTCAGTTGTGCATATTTGTGTATAATAAAAGAATAAAAGTGATGTGGCAAGGATTCAGACAGCCTAATCTGAACGACTTTGGCTGCCTGAATCATAGCATTTCATTCACTTTAGTGGATTCTACATTCTTGTATGGACTCGTTTAAGGACAGCATGCGGGCATCTAACATCTCCACAATATCAGCACATTCCTTGAGATCTGTTCTGATATGCTCCGGTGCATTGCCTTCAAATTTGTAATAGATTTTATGTTCTAAGCTTGCCCAGAAATCCATCGCGATTGTTCGTATTTGAATCTCCACCTTTGTCTCCACGGGTCCGTCCGACAGATAGATTGGCACAGATACTACAAGATGATAGCTCTTGTAACCGTTTGGCTTAGGTGTAGCGATGTAATCTTTTATTTGCAGCACACGCACATCGCTCTGATTGCTGATCATCTCCGCGATCGTATAAATGTCCGAGGTAAAAGAGCAGATAATACGAATCCCGGCGATATCGCTTAGATGTTGCACCATGCTGTCGATATTAACCTCATGTCCGTTGCGTTTTAGCTTTTTGACAATGCTTTCAGCGGATTTAATTCGAGATTTTACATGTTCGATCGGATTATAATTATGCACATGAAGAAATTCGTCATTCAGTATTTCGATTTTAGTATTAATCTCTTTTAATGCAGCATTATACAAGAACATCATAGTCTGCCATGTGTCCACCTCAGCGAACCTCTCTGGTTTCTCCATTTCAATAACACTCCCTTTTCCCCAAATATCCTCTCTGATAAAGAAGTACCTCCTTATTTATAGTATAGCATATTTTATTAAATTGGCGAGAAATTTTTATCAAAAATATGCATAAATATTATATTCATATGTCGTAATAAATCAACATGGCCGACAACAGCAGCCACAAAACAGATTCCATAGCATCAGCCTGTAGCAGCAGTCTCCAAAATTTATAACCGGGTATCCATAACCTTCACCCATATGGCGATACCATTGGCCTCCTGACTCAAGCTGTTGTAGAAAAACAGCATATTCTCGGTTAGATGGTTCCATTCTCGTTGCCGCTCTCGCATGATCGAGAGCTAGAATATTGTTTCCAGCACCCGCGTTTGCAATTCCGCTTAAGTAATACCATCTGGCAGTTCTTTCTTCTATGTTGGACAGGACATGAAGAGCCTCTTTATAATAGCCAGAGCGAATATAATTATAGGCAGCCTGAAGCTCCACTGGTCCATCTGTACTTTGCTTATAATTGCCAAAGCCTCCAGTTTGATAGGAGCCTGAGGAAGTTTTACCTCGTTCCCGCATATCCATAATTTGTGTGTAAGCCTGCTGAATTTCTTTGAATTTTGCCTCTGCCTTGTCTCGATCTGGATTGTTGACGTTGGCGTCAGGATGGTAGATGCGGCTTAATTTTCGGTATTGTTTTTTTATTTCATCGCTTGATGCATCTCTTGACACGCCAAGCACCTTATAAGGATCGGCAATCATTATTTTTTGCTATGCTCCTTTATGTTCTGTAGTTTAGTTTTTGTCCCCTCATATCGCGCCCATATGCCAGAGTATAGAATATTGCGCAGAATATCGGCATCTTCCAGCACAGGAAGACATTCAAATTCCCGTGCACATTCTGCAGCCATCATGGTTAAAATATCCTTTACCATCTCGGCAAAGTTGGGGGAGCTTTCATAATAGATAAGAGGATTATAATTCCCGTTTCTTTTATCTTTATGCAGATCTTCCCAAGCATCACATAAATAGATAAATTTCCCAAGATAGAAGCCTAACTTATATAAGCCTTCTGCCCACTCATCTTCCTTAAACGCAAAGATTTTCCCAAGCATTTCACCTGTGTAGCCGGCGGCGGTGTCAAGATCTTTTATATTATTCTGTTCGCAGGTAAGAAGCTTTTGCATATATTGTGTCAGGGCAGCTCCCTGTGCAGGATATTCTGCAGCTATTTTATTACAGGAGTTTTTTAATATCTTTGTCATAGCGAGAGAGGATAGTTTCTTTTCATCGGTCCAATCGTCTTTTAGATTATAGTAGGAAAGAAGGACATCCATATCCGCCGCATATTGTGTATATTCATTGGAGAGGCAGGGGAGCTTTTTTACCGGATGAAGGGGGCAGCGAAACTGTGCTTGTATGGTCTCAGGTTCGTACAGTCCGGTCAGAAGAATAACCAGAAAGGTCATATCATAAGTTAGAGTCAGTCTTGAAAGCTCTCCGTGGCGCTTGGAGAGCTCCCGGCATAAGCCACAGTAGTAGGCATGATATCGGTTATAATCTTTTATCTTTAATTCATCCTTGTGAATGGTTATATATCCAAACATGACAGCTCAGCTCTTTTTTATAAATTCGGTTCTACATTTGGGGCAGGAAATGCTAATCTTTCCTTTTCCGCGCGGAATCCGTATTTTCTGTTTGCAGGAAGGACAACGGTAAATATGATAGGTCTTAAGTTGAGAAAGGTACTGCTTTTTGGAGCGGAAAAAGCTAGATACTTTGTTGGAATATTTAAGATATTTCATATTTTCAGCATAGCGGCGGCTGTGATTTTTTGACAGCATCCGATAATAGCTGAGAACAATAAGCAAAATAGCTAACAGGTTACATACAGGGCTGCGGAACAGCATAGAGATCACCATACATATGACAGCAGCGAAAAGCAAGAATTGTCCAAACTGATCAGCGCCATAACGACCCACCATAAAGTGTTGTAATTTTTCTCTCATAAAAATCCCCTTTTCTGCGCTGCTTTTGCGCATAAAGCAATTTGTGTCTAGCAACGCACAGGCACAAGCTTTATTCCCGCGAAAAACGAGCCAAGTGACTGTTTGTAGACATGTGGCGACTGCCGCGAGAGTCATATCCCCGAATCCTTTGGAGAGCTGTAAGTGTAATGTTCCATTACTTGCATCGGGGTCTTTGACTTTTTCAAGCGGGTGGCTAGGTGTAAGAGACAATTTTTAGCATGGCCTCTTCCACAAATTTTCTCGCAAGTGCATAATCCTCTTCATTTGGATGTAGCAGAGCAGCGTCAAAGTTGCGCAGCATCTGTCTGGCAAGACCATCATGATTGCCGTGTTCTAGAAGCTCCTGATATTTGTTGCGGATGTGCATTGGCATCTTGCCTTGACATAGAAAGGCTCCTAGATAAATATTATCGTCAGGTATAAAGGCACTGACTTGTTTTTCAATTCTCTCATAGTAGGCAGGATCATGCCCCATACCGCAGGTCCCGAATAGTGCGATATTTTTACCATGAAGCTCCGATAGATAATCAAGAACCTCAAAGCTGCATGTTCCGCGATTTGTCCAGAAGCCAATAAAATAAGTTTCCGCCAAATCGAGCGAGATATCTTTATTAAGTCGCTGTATCTCCTTATCTTTATTTGGAATTGCTTCATAAATCGCCATGGCCAGCTTTTCTGTGTTTCCTGTTTGACTGACAAAAAGCACCTCAAATTGCATATCCTATCACCCTCTATACTAAGAGTCAAAGCGGATGGAATATCCGCTTTGCTGCTTGTTCACGACCTTATAGCTGCTACAGCTTTTCAGCAGGAAGTGTATATCCTCTTTCACTGAAGCAAGAAATCTAAGTTTGCCAAAGCAAAGGATTTCTTGATAAGGTCAGAAAATGGAATCTATGGTTCACCTATAATCTTAGCCTCTATGAGGGAAATAGTCAAATTAACAATTCATATTGTTTATAAAATTTGTGTGAAAAGCAGATTATAACTTGATATTTTTCAGCAATGCGCCAAGTCCGGTTCCCACTGCCTCAGAGCGAGGGAGCTCATAATCTAATTCTTCCTTTGCTTCCTCTGCTACGTCGAGAAGAGCTTTCATGCTAAGGCTGATCTTGCCATTCTCTGTTGAGATTATCTTTGCCTTGACCTTTTGTCCTACAGAGAGGACGACAGAAGGTGATTTAATTCTCTTCTCTGATATCTGGGAGATGTGGACTAAGCCGGATACTCCGTTGTCCAGCGCAACAAAAGCACCATAAGGCTTGATGGATTCCACGACACCCTCCACAACACTTCCTACTTCAATAGAAGCGACCTTATCCTGCTTCTCTTTTGCCAACTTTTCCATGGCAGGCTCCTTTGCCGAGAGCACAAGTCTCTTTTCTTCCTCATCAGCGGTGATAATCACAGCGTCTACGGTTTTATTCAGCCATGGCTCAGTATCCTCCACATAGGAGACATCCAGCTTAGATGCAGGGATAAAGCCGCGCACACCCTCCACATAGACGATAACACCTTTGTTGACAATGCCGCCGATCTTAACAGGAAGAACCGTTTTCTGTTCCATATATTCGCGCAAGGTGTTCCATGCAAGAAGCTCCGGGTCGTCCTTATCCTCTCTGCCTCGGCGGATCTGCTTAAAAGAAGCCTCCAGCTCCTCTTTGTAGTCCTCCATAGATTCCATCTTAATATCTTCGCTCATCATTTCCTCCAATCCTGCCGCAAAATACGGCATTTAGTTGTTTTTCTAATCTAGAGTATAGCATAAGAATGATAAAATTTCAAAAAAATCTTGTAAACTTAAGGAAAATACCATATTATCTTAATATAGACGTTACAGTTGGCTCAAATAAGGAAATAATAAGTTGTGGTTGAAAGAACAATAATACGGAGGAGAGGAGCTTGCTTATGGGAGAGAAAAAAACACCAATTATAGTAATTGGACATAAGAACCCAGATACAGATTCCATATGCTCTGCGATTGCATATACCAATCTAAAGAAGCTGTTGACAAAGGGAAATTATGTGGCGAGAAGAGCCGGGCAATTAAATGAGGAGACACAATATGTGCTAAATCGGTTTGGCGTGAAGGCACCAGACTATATTGCTGATGTGGGGACTCAGGTAAAAGATATTGAGATACGAGAGACGGTGGGAGTGTCCAAGGAAATTTCTCTGAAAAAAGCATGGACATTGATGAAGGACAATAATGTAGTGACGCTGCCTATCACCAATCAGAGGAAGCTGGAAGGATTGATTACCATCGGAGATATTGCGACTTCGTACATGGATGTCTATGACAGCAGGATTCTTGGCAGAGCAAAGACCAGCTATCAAAATATTGTTGAGACATTGGACGGAAATGTGGTAGTGGGTGATAAAGATGCATATTTTACAGAAGGGAAAGTGCTGATAGCGGCGGCGAATCCTGATCTGATGGAGAGCTATATCGAGAAAAATGATCTGGTAATATTGGGAAATCGCTATGAATCTCAGCTTTGTGCAATTGAGATGAATTCGTCCTGCATTGTGGTGTGTGAGGGTGCTCCGATCTCTCTTACAATAAAAAAACTTGCAGAGGAGCATGGTTGTACGATTATCAGCTCCCCGCACGATACGTACACGGTGGCTCGACTGATTAATCAGAGTATGCCCATCAGTTATTTTATGCGGACAGATTCACTGATCACTTTTCAGACAGATGATTTTACTGAAACGATCAAAGAGGTGATGGCAAAGAAGCGACACAGAGATTTTCCAATATTAAATAAAAGAGGAGATTATATTGGCATGATCTCAAGAAGAAATCTTCTCAATATGGCAAAGAAAAAAATTATATTAGTCGATCATAATGAGAAAAGTCAAGCGGTGGATGGGATTGAGAATGCAGAGATTCTGGAAATTATCGATCATCATCGGCTTGGAAGCTTAGAGACAATCTCACCGGTATTTTTTAGAAATCAGCCTCTTGGTTGTACAGCCACGATTATCTATGAGATGTATCAAGAATCTGGAGTGCCAGTAGACAAGTTGACGGCCTCCCTTCTCTGTGCAGCTATTGTATCGGATACATTGATGTATCGCTCTCCTACATGCACGCAGAAGGATAAGGATACGGCAGAGAAGCTAGCTTCCATCGCACAGCTTAATGTGGAGGAATTTGCCAGAGATATGTTTAAGGCAGGGAGTAATCTGTCCTCCAAATCCCCGGAGGAGATTTTTTATCAGGACTTTAAAAAGTTTTCTATCAATGATATTTCCTTTGGTGTTGGACAGATAAACTCTATGAGTGATACGGAGCTTGATGGTATCAAGCAGCGCTTGGTTCCCTATATGGAGCAGTCTTGGCAGAGTCATGGTGTGGGAATGATATTCTTTATGTTGACAGATATTGTGAAGGAATCTACAGAGCTTATATTTATGGGAAATAATGCGAGTGAGCTTATCACAGCAGCATTTAACTGTATGCCAGAGAAGGAAAGCTTTATTCTTCCGGGAGTTGTGTCCAGAAAGAAGCAGTTAATACCAGCGATTATGGCAGCAATGCAACAATAATAATCCTGATTCGTATGCCTGCTAAAGCAGGCGATGAAGGTTAGTGTGATGAAGGAGTGTCTGCGCACTGCCTTGTGCAGAGGCAACACAGAAATGAGGAGTGTATGGCAAAGCAAAGCTGGAAGCCGGGAAATATGTTGTATCCGGTTCCTGTTGTTATGGTGAGTTGTCAGAGAGATGAGGAAAAGCCTAATATTATCACGGTGGCGTGGGCAGGGACAATCTGCTCGAATCCGCCTATGCTTTCCATCTCCATTCGCCCTGAGAGATATTCTTATCCAATAATAAAAGAGACAGGAGAGTTTGTCGTTAATCTAGTGACAAGATCACTTGCCCGCGCTGCAGATTATTGTGGAGTGGAATCTGGCAGAAAGGTGGATAAATATGAGCGGATGAAGCTGACCCCTTCTGTATCCAAGATTGTAAAAGTGCCCGGTATTTTCGAAAGTCCAGTAAATATGGAATGTCGTGTGACAGAGATGAAGGAGCTTGGATCACATCATATGTTTTTGGCGGAGATAGTGAATGTGAATATCAGTGAGGATTATCTGGACGAACGTGGGAAATTTCACCTTAACCAAGCAGGCATGGTGTCTTATTCCCACGGAGAATATTTTGTGTTAGGAGAAAGGCTGGGTGGTTTTGGCTATTCTGTAAAGAAACGAAAATAGGCGCAGAACAGGAGGGGTGTAGATGAAGATCAGCAATCTGCGAATCAGAAATTTTCGATCCATTCGAGATTTGCGGTTGGATGAGGTAGATTATGCATGTATTTTGGTGGGAAAGAATAATACTGGTAAAACGGTGGTTCTGGACGCGATACGTGCGGTGGTGGGTGATTATAAAGTTGAGAAGAAGGATTTTAATCAGAGACGCCGACCAGTTGAGGTTGGGCTGGGGCTAGAGTTTAAGAAAGAGGATCTGCAGATACTGTACGATCGTGCTGAGGTGAGCAGATTTAGAGTTTATGAGGATTGGGAGAGAGATTTTAAAGAGAAGCTTCCCTCCTTTCAGGACGGAATCCTTACTTTTACGTGGGTGATGTATGAGAATGGAACCTGCTTTTTCTGTGATGGATTTGAGCGACATAATCCTTATATTGCATCCGTCCTTCCTAAAATTTATTATATCGACAGCAGCAGAAATCTGGAGGCAGTGGAGAAGGATTTTCTACATGTTCAAATTGATAAGGATCAGATGTTGAGTCTAAAGGATGAGCGTTGTATGTTGGATGAGGGAAAACGATGCAATGACTGTTTCCAATGTATAAAAGACATCAATCAAAAGAAGCCGGAGGATCTGTCTGTGATAGAGACGGCGCGCCTGATGGAATATAAGCTTTATCATGTAAATATGAAAGATTTTTCAGAGAGTGTGAATCGCTGTTATCATCGAAATAGTGGAAAAAATCAAGATATTCAATATAAGTTTAATTTTAGTTTTGATCAGGTGTTTAAGATAGATACAGTGCTTCATAATCTGGACAGGGACAGAGATGAGAATATACATGAGGCAGGTGCGGGAACCAGAAGCATCTATATTTTGTCGCTGCTGGAAGCCTATATCAGCGCGGAGAGTTCCCTTCCCAGTATTATTATGATTGAAGCTCCTGAGATCTATCTTCACCCCCAGCTTCAGAAGGCAACGGGCGAGATCTTATATCGCCTGTCTAAGAAAAATCAGGTAATTTTCTCTACTCATTCGCCCAATATGATATTCAATTTTTCTAGTGGGCAGATCAAGCAGGTATGTCTGGATGAAGACTATTGTACAATCGCAAGAGAGGATGTGGAGATCAATCAGATCTTAGACGATCTGGGCTATGCGGCAAATGATCTCATGAATGTAAGCTTTGTATTTATCGTGGAGGGCAAACAGGACAGAAGTCGGTTGCCATTGTTGTTAGAGAAGTATTATAAGGAGATCTATGATGAGGACGGGAAGCTTCAGCGAGTATCCATTATCACGACCAATAGCTGTACAAATATAAAGACCTACGCGAATTTAAAATATATGAATCAGCTCTACCTCAAGGATCAATTTTTGATGATACGGGACAGTGACGGGAAGAAGCCAGAATATCTGGTAAAACAGCTCTGTAGTTATTACAGCAATCGAGAGGCGGAGGATAAGGGATATATACCACGTGTGACGCCAAAGAATGTGTTGGTGTTAAAATATTATTCCTTTGAAAATTATTTTCTTAATCCGGCAGTAATGGCTAAAATCGGTGTGGTGAAGAGTGAGGATGAATTTTATACAATTCTCTTTCAGAAATATAAGGATTATCTATATCGCCTTACCAGTGTGAAACGGATGCAGCGTGTAATTGGAAAGCGAATAAACACGAAAAATGATATAATAGAAAACATGGAAAATTTTCGAATTTTTGTGCGCGGACATAATTTATTTGATATATTTTATGGAAGATATCACGGGGACAATGAGACAGAAATATTAAGGAAATATATTGAAGCTGCGCCGAGAGAATGTTTTCAAGATATTTTAGACGGAATTGATCGATTTGTGTATTTTGAAAATAGGAAAAAAGATATAATATAAAAGTTTTGGCTTATTTTGGCAAAGAATTTCTTGATTTTTTTTTAAATATAGTATACACTATACATTAGGATCGAGGGAGCATGTAACACAGTTTTTTCGATCCTAAATAAAAAATCACTTTGTATCAGGATGTGTAAAACAAAACTACTAATCCAATTAATAGGAGGGAAAGATGGCAGGCGGACGCTTTGAAGTATTAACAGCATCAGAGACATTAGTTATGAAATGTATCTGGGATTCAGAGAAGGAGATGTCTCTGGCGGACATCTTTGAGATGGTAAACACACAGTACCACAAAGAGTGGAAATATCAGACAGTATCTACATTTTTGGCTAAGATAGTTCAGAAGGGATTTATCAGAGCCAGAAGAGAAGGACATAGAGTAATATATGAGATTCTGATATCTGAGGATGATTATAAGGCTCAGCAGGCAGAAGAATTTGTTAATTTCTGGAATAGGGGATCTGTGGGACAATTCCTTACAGCATTTTACAAGGAGAAGAAGGTTACTAAAGCAGAGCTTGAGGAGTTAAAGAATACCATTGAAGGATTGGATGAATGAAATTTGTTATGTCATTTTATTTTCTACGCTGGCAGGAACAGTATCTTATTTGATTTGGAAAAAGCTGGCGTGCAAGCTGCAAGAAAAAAATAAGCTGAAATATATCTATCCAATGCTACTAGTTACAGTGGGCTTTTATTTGATACCTGTTTTTTACTTGGTTATCAAGCTGCTTCTTAATTTTAATAAGCAGAATTTAAGCTTTGAGTCTTTATTTCTGTGGACGCCTTCCATCCAGTATTCAAGGACTCCTGTTGTGGCTGTGTGGGTCATTGGCATGGTAATTTCTACCATCTATTTGGCACGTGATAATATGAAAGTGAATAAACACCTTATCAGTATTTTTCCAGCAGAGCCAGAGGTGATAGAGCGGAAAGACAAGATAGCGAAAGAGCTTGGTCTTCGCCAAAATATCAGCGTATACAGAGGCTATGGAGTGAGCTCACCTATTGTGTCGGGTGTTTTTCAAAAAAAGATTTATCTTCCTGTTGAGGACTTTGAAGATAAGGAGCAGGAAGTTATTCTTTATCATGAGATGGTACATATTAAACAATATGTTGTTGGAGTGAAGGCGTTTGTTTCTATTCTTCAGGTTATCCATTGGTTTAATCCAATAGTTAGGGATTTTTTACATTCGTTGGATGAGTGGGGAGAGACAGCTTGTGATATATATGTACGTTATGATACGGAGTGTAATGTAACTTTTAGAGAGTACTTTGGGTATGTGGCGAAAAGAATAAAAGCAGAAGATGACGATGAAGATATACCAGATACCGCTACATACTTAGCCAAAATTGAAGGAGTATCGGAGAGGGTAGATATGATAAAGAATTACAAACGAGATAAAGATTTTAAGTTACTTGGTGGTATATTGACAATGGCGGCGTTTATATCATTGTCGACAACTACATCAATTGCAGCAGGAGTTGGCATAGAATATGCACATGCATCTCTTTATAATGCAACAAAAGCTGAGACGCAGTTGATAGAGAGTGATGTTGTAGTTGAGGAAAATGATACTACAGAAGTTGATAATGTAGAATATGACGGAACCTTTGTTATAGACGAAGAGAATATGATAGAATTACCAAGTTTGGAGCAAAGAAGCAATAGTTTTTTATTTGAAAATGATGTTCCTGCTGGCAAGTTAGGTTATTCAAAATATTTTAGCGTAAGTGAAGGTGGAAGAATTGTATTATCTGTAACAGTTGATCCGGGGGATGTATCAATTAAAGCGGGCATTATATACCCTGATGGTTCAATGGTATATGTTAGAGGTTCTGATTTAATTTCTTATACTTTTACTATGGAAAAAGCAGGAAGGTATCGCATTTATATTGAAAATGATAGTAATACCCCTGTTGCAGTATCTGGTACTGTATTATATGAATAATATAATGAAGATATTAAGAATTGAAAAGATATTTTTTTATATATAATAATTTCGTTATCTGGTTTTTAGCCTTAAGAGATATAAGATTGTATTGAAAATGGTTTACTCAGGTAGATTTTTTATTATATTAAAATCTTATTGTTAATTGATAAAGTATATAACCAAACACTAAGTTTGTGGAATATTTTTGTTATTAGATTAATAATAAGGTTTATATAAAATAAAGATCTACCTGAGTTATTTTATATTGTATTTTATCAAAAGCAATATTGTTTGTCATTTTCGTGAAAGGTTCGTCCAGCAAACTGCCTGTGGTCCTCCGTCACCCCGCTCTCGCTTAGTGAAAAACGTAATGGATACTAAGCTCGTGAAAAACCTCGCTAAGTACCAACGTTTTACAATAGGTTCCTTGAGGACCACAGGCAGTTCGCTGGACTTCTTATTTGAGAGTTCAAAATTTGTTGATTTTTCTCAATACCATTAACTTTAATGACAGCTATTATAAAACATAACAGATAAACTATATATTTCAGTATGTTTTAGTTACAGTATATACATGTTTTTGGTTTAAGTGAATGACATTGTGATTTTCTAAATTTTCTTTCATTTTTAACTAGATAGTGTTAATTATAGTAATTGAATAATTTTTAAAAACTAAAAAATAATAATGCTCATTTGTTATATAGATAAAAAGTATGTCTGGAATACCAATAAAGCAAGCATAGCCAATGTTGCTAATTTCCTCAAGGAACCTATTGAAAAACGTCGGCGGTTAGCGAGGTATTTTCGAGCTTATCGTCCGCTACGTTTTTCACTAAGCGGGAGCGGGGTGACGGAGGAAATTAGCAACATTGGCTATGTGGACCTCTCTCGAAAATGTTCATATTTATTATTTATTAGGTAAACTATACAATTTATGGAAGATGAGATTTTATTAATAATTAAACTAAAATGTTATAATAATTTTATATCTGATTTTCGATTATCAGCATAAATACTATACTTTCAAGCATTTTGAAGTATAGAAAACCATTCATTTTACCACAAATTTACCACGATTGAATGAGCCTTGATATGATACTAAAAAATAACATGGGAGATAGCACAGACATTAGTGTATCTCCCGTTTTTTCATTCATGTAATATGATTACTTCACTCTAATTTCAAATTTCAAGATTGCTTTCATCATTTCTGTATGAATTTGACCTTTTAATTCTTCATCAATCTGCATAGTGATTTTACCACTTTCAGAGTGGTAAAACGGACGCAAACACAATTTACATATATAAGCGTCATAGAAATTCAAGATTTCCTTTATTGAAGCTTCATTTCCAGCAGACGCTTTACATATTACTTCTAATTCCGGATAGCCATATTCTTTTCTCATTGGTTCAATTTCTCTCTTTCAATAGTGTTTTTAGTCTCTTCAATCCGTTACTTCTTCTGCGATAAACAGTAGAACGTGATACATGATATAATTCTGCGATTTCTTGGTCGCTCATGCTTTGAAAATAGCGTAATAAAATAACATCACGCTCTTTATTCGATAACTTATATAAAGCAACAGCAAGTTTCTCATTTGATATTTGGATTGTGAAATTCAAGACTTCAAAAGAGGTATAATTACAAGAATAATTATCCTCTGCTCCTTGCTCAAACATTTTCATATCTGATAATTCACAGAATAAAACTTCACGTTTAGAACGTCTTGCAAACTGTTTGTTCCTGCTTTTTACTGTGCATTTAATAACAGTCATCATCAAAGCATTAAACTGTATTCTAACGATATGCTCGAAAGAAGATGTGTTCATAATCTTACCCCCTTTCCGCATACGCCGAAACTATATAAACGGAAATGCCGTCTATATCTTTGGAAAATACGGAAAAAAGAACAAGAAAAAAGTCCGCACAAAACATACTGTCTGTACGAACTTTTAATGTTGTAAAATATTTAGTTGTTGGTAAAATACTGTCAGGTTTCTGTTGCTCGTATGAAAGTATGCTTAAAGCTTTCCATAATACAAGTCCTTCTCATAGCAGTTACTTTCAATGTTTTTTATATCTTGCTTTTTTTAGTCCTATCATAAGCTCTCCTTTGTATTTAAAAAGGGTACAACTACTTTCAACCACTCGTCAGGCAAATATATTGCTAAATATCCATGATTATATCCTTTCGCTTCGTATATTTGACATGAAGGAACTAATTCTTTAAAGAGTTGTGCCGACTTCTTTACACATTTCATTTCTTTTGAACCATAACAATACATAATTTGTGCTTTCGTTTTAGAAATATCTTCTTTTAACTGATATTCTGCCATGTATGTGCGATACATATTATAAAGCGTATTCCTCTTTAATAAGGGCATATCATGTATATAATAATTTTCAATTTCTTTTGTAAATCTCATATTAGGAAACAATCGCAGCAAAACCATTTGACATTTGCACGAAAATCTACTAAACATCAATCCCCCAAAAAGACGGACTGTGGCAATACAAAATTTTTCCAATTTGGGTTGTGGATAACAAATACTTCCGTCTATGATAGCTTTTTGAGAAATATCAGCTTTAAGAGAAAGCATTTCTATCACAATCTGCCCCCCTAAAGATACACCACAAAGCAGAAAAAGCTGTCCATTACAATTTTGATTTATATACGAGATTAGTTTTTGGGCGCTATCTATTGTAGAGACATATTCTGTATTATATTCTTCTCCATGTCCATCTAGAGTTGGCAAAATAACATGATACTCTTTAGACAATGCTTTTGCTTGTCTTAAATAATTCCACCATGAATTTCCACCGCCATGAATTAACATAATATGCTGATTTTCTTTATCTCCAAACTCATGGAATTTCATTTATATTTCCTCCTCAAAAATCTGTTCTGTAATATTTTCTAATAGTTTTTTTACTGTACTTTCAATTTCCTCTTTGACTAATAAATCACTGTTTTGTAAACAAAGATTAACAAGCTGTATAAAATTTATAACAGCATTAAAGTTAATATTTTTCTTTGGCTTATCTATATATTTAATATTTTTTTTCATAGAAGTTCTTATGGTTTCAAAAGATTGATTTCTTTCTGTTCGTAAAAGAATAGCAGTTAAATCATCTCTTGATAAATATCGAAAAATGTTTTTTTCATCTCTCAGAAAAAAGAATGAATATAAATCTATAAATTCCGATTTTGTTATTTTTCCATTACATTCTAAAATCTTAAAAAAACGATTTTCCAAGTTGTGTTGCGACTCTTCCATAATAGATAAAATTAAATCCTCTTTTGAGTTATAAAAATTGTAAAATGTACCCGTTGAAATGCCTGTGGTTTTTGCTAACTCTCTAATATTAAGCTGTTTATATCCTTTTTCTCTAATTAAATTAATACAATTTTGTTTTATAATTTTATACAAGGACTGTTTCCTTGCGTCTGAAAAAATTTTAGGCATATTTTTTCTCCTTCAATTTAAGTGATAAAATGAACGATATGTTTATGTGTTCATTTTATCACTTTCTACAATTTAACACAACTGTATTTTATAAGTGCAAGATAAAAGCTTAATTTAGAATCTTCCAGTTACTATTCTTATGTAGTACAACTCATACTGCGACACTTGCGTTGATATTGCCTGATTTGTCACAAATCAGATTTTACTTCTTTCTTCCTCTTGATTACCCACAACAGAAAAGAAAAAGCCCTGTCAAGAGCTTGCCACCATTGGTGGTGCTTGCACTCTTGATTGGGCTTTTTCTTTTCTGTATCTTCTCACAAGAGGAAAAAGATTATTCGTCCTCATCATCAAAATGGTTATTCTTTAATACTTCCCGTAACAGTTCCATATCCTCTTTTGAGTTCGGGTTTATCATTTTCACTACTTGATGTGGTGTCCTATATTTATGTCCCACTATGCTTTCTCCGAACATATCCATGCTGTATAAATCATCATAGCGGTCTAGTAGTTTTTGGAATTTCAAATGCTGGATAAATTCTTTGATTGGGTAAAGGTCGGACGCTACAATGCTTTTCCCGTTGATGTAATCGGTAATATATTCCCGTAACTTTTCTAACTCATATTCCAGCCATTCTTCCTCGCTATCAAAGAAGTTGTCATAGTGTCCATGTTTTAGTTCTGCATTTAGACGTTCTTCGATTTTTAAAAACTGGCAGACTTCTTTTTCTCCCTGATTGACAAACTTCCATTCCCCCGACAACAATTCATTGGGTGTTACTCCCAGCACGTCTATTATCTTTTCCAGCGTATCAAAGGTAGGAAAATTCACACCTCGTTCAATCTTGGAAAGGCTCTGCATATTGATACCGATTTTATCCGCAAGTTCCTGCTGTTTCATTCCTCTGTGTTTTCTTATGGTTTGTATGTTTTCTCCTAAAAAACTGATTTTCTTTTCATAATGCTCCATAACTTAGTATAACCTCTCCTTTCGTTGCTTTTCTTGGTATTTATAAGCATATCATACTTAATCTGTATCAAAAAGTCAACAAAAACTTCTTGACAAGTAATTCTAATGGCGTTATTATCGTATCGGATGAAGTGATTAAGCACACTAGGGTCAATCACACGCTTGAGTAAGCATAGAAAAGATATATTTTCACTTTGATAGCATGAACAAGCATGGACTATCAGACTGAAAATCGGGTTTCCAAAAGGGGCTGGCTGGACGGGGCACGTCCCCCAGACGTGTTTCGGACAGACAGTTCCTTT
>CAJUOO010000067.1 GCA_910588535.1 uncultured Lachnospiraceae bacterium
CTCATGCGTTTGTCGTGCTCTATATTTATTTTATTCCGTTTGTATTCTTAGATCACCATACTCATTTTATGGAGATAACAAAGACAATTTATCCATCCTGTACAAACAGAGATACAGCGTGTTTTGCCTAACTGATAAAAACAGCCCGGCGAACTGCCTGTGATTCTCAAGGAACCTATTGAAAAACGCCGGCGCTTAGCGAGGTAGTTTCGAGCTTAGCGTCCGCTGCGTTTTTCACTAAGCGAGAGCGGGGTGACGGAGGACCACAGGCAGTTCGCCGGGCGGATCTTTCCAGAAAATGATACAAAAATTTTTAACAACAGATAAAGTATAACATTTACAAGATGTTATAATATCCTGTATATGTTTTTCTTAATGCAACAGCCCCTTGTGTGAGACTTAGAACTTCTTTATAAAGCAGCTCTTGCTGCGAGTGATTAGAAGTTCTTCTCACACTAACTCCCATCATATCAGGATGTGAATTTTATTTCACATCATTGCCAAGAAAAAGAGAATCATATGACATTCAGGCTTTTTCAATTCCTCGAATTTTCATGTGATTCTCTCTTTCCTTTTTCTGATTCTATTTGTTTGTCAAACTACTTTATTCGGTGAGATTAGCTGCGATCCCAATGCTCTCCTGCTCTTTTATACTCATCTTGGTGTTCCTTCCATCTATCATTCAGCCAATCCACCGCTCTTTTTATTCCATCTTCACTAAAATCAAACTCCGCCTCTACCTTGTCTTCATCCTTTGTGGCCTCATAGCTATAAGGTTCCTCCCAACAGCTCACACGCAACTTTGTATCTTCGTCTCCCTTTTCCATCCTCATTAAAAAACGCATTCCCTGATAGCTTCCAGAGAATGACGTTTTTTTCAGATATGGGATAGAGAGCACGTCGTTCCTCTCTAACATAGATGCCCCTTAATTCAAAAGCTTGGATAGAGTATCAACAACCAAATTTGCAATAATCTCATTTCCCTTATCACTTGGATGCAGCCCATCGTAAGTCAGAGAAATTGCCTCCAACGGATATGGATAGTCATCTGTTTCAGGATGATAAGGAACACCGATATAATCTGGATAGGGAAGTTCTTTATAAATACCATCTTTTTTAAGACGCTTAAAGTGAATTACATTTTCCTGTGTAAAACCACATTCTTTATGCAAATCAAGCGCACAGAGCCCCGCCTCTGTCGCACAAGAAAAAATTGCCTCTGCTACCTCAGAGAGCATGACATTCCCTTCGGGAGCATAACTTCCCTGAGCCTGATTCAAGGTATCCAGAACACAGATAAAATCCGCCCGTTCCACAGGATTCATCACCATAATCTTCGCTTCACCATTCACAAGGCAAATTCTCTTTATCAACACTCCAAGATTACCAAGAATTGTGCCGGCTTCCTCTCTTTTAAAGTCCTCCTTTGTGCCAAGTGGAATCTGATGATGCCAATCATTGGTTCCCAAAAGTATGGTATAAATATCCGCAAAAGGAATCGGGATTGTCAGCCAATCCTTCGTTGTCGAGCCATTCACTCCTGCATTAATCAAAGAAAGATCTGGAAGCTTTTTCAAAGCTCTGCTTAAATACCCCTCCGACACACGAAAATCTGTCTCATCCAGATGATCATTCAAATAAGTAAAAGAATCCCCAATCGCACACCATGTCTTCATGCTAACTCCCATCCGCCTGCTTTAGAATCTACAGACCAATTCCATCCTTTATATCATCAACAATATCCTTAAGGCCTTTCTTTTTCTTTCCCTCCTTCGGCTCATCCTTTGCCGAAGCTCTCTTTCCATTCATCGCATCATCAAAGCGGCGAAGAGCCTCCTTCTGCTCCTCATTCATGTGCTCTGGCACCTGAACAACCAGCGTGATATAATGATCTCCACGTACATTTTTATTTCTCAGAGAAGGCACTCCCTTACCCTTTAAGCGCACTTTGGTGTCCGTCTGGGTGCCGGGCTTCACATCATATGCCACCTCGCCGTCAACTGTCTTAATTCGTATCTCACCGCCAAGTGCCGCTGTAGCAAAGCTCACTGGCACGGTTGAAAAGATATTATAATCCTGCCTCTGGAAAATTGGATGGCGAGATACATTAACCTCCACCAGCAGATCACCGCGTTCACCGCCGTTGACTCCGGGCTCACCCTTAGCGCGGATGCGGATGCACTGTCCATCATCAATACCCGCAGGGACTGTGACAGCAATCTTTTTTCTGCTGCTGATATAACCAGTGCCATAGCAATCAGAGCACTTCTCCTTTACAATTTTGCCCTTTCCATTACATTCTGGACATATCTCCACATTTCTGACCGTCCCAAAAAGAGACTGCTGTGTGTAGACCACCTGTCCTTTTCCATTACATTTTGGACAGGTAGTGGGAGAAGTTCCCGGCTTTGCACCCGTGCCGTGACACTTGCTGCACTCATCCTTCAGGCTAAGATCAAGTTCCTTGTCCGCGCCAAATACCGCCTCCTCAAAGGTTACGCGTACACTTGAGCGCACATTCGCCCCCTTCATAGGTCCATTGCTTGTGCGGCGACTTCTGGATCCCCCACCGAACAGATCTCCAAAGATATCAAAAATATCCCCCATATCGTTCATATTAAAATCAAAGCCACCCGCTCCACCAGCACCGTCAAATGCTGAATGTCCAAACTGGTCATACTGCTGCCGTTTTTGAGGATCACTCAAGACCGCATACGCTTCTGAAGCTTCCTTAAATCTAGCCTCTGCCTCTTGATCTCCGGGGTTTGTATCAGGATGATATTTCTTGGCAAGCTGTCGGTAAGCTTTTTTCAGTGCCGCATCATCCGCATTCTTTGGTACTCCGAGAACCTCGTAATAATCTCTTTTCTCTGCCATAGCTGTCACCTTTCTGAATAACGCAGAGACTGTCCTGCAAGGCTAACCCTGCACGACAGCATCTGACCTATCTATCCTATTTCTCAAGCTTTTAGATCTCTCTATAATCTCCGTCAACCACATCATCCTGAGCGGTACCTGTTGACTGTTCTGCACCCATATCTGGTCCTGCACCTTGTGCGCCCTGCGCTGCCTGAGCCTGCTGCTCATACATCTTGCTAAATACAGCCTGTGCACTCTCCATCAACTTTTCTTTTGCAGATTTCATCTGATCTACTTCTGTATCTGACATATCCTCAGGATTGGATTTTTCCACGAGTTCCTTCAGAGCATTTAAGTCTGCCTCCACTCTCGCTTTGTCCTCAGCAGAAACCTTGTCGCCTACTTCTTCCAGCGCCTTCTGTGTCTGGAATACAATGGAATCTGCGTCATTTCTTGTATCGATCGCTTCCTTGCGCTTCTTGTCCTGTGCCTCAAACTCTGCCGCCTCTCTCACTGCCTTATCAATATCAGCATCTGACATATTGGAACCTGCTGTGATCGTGATATGCTGCTCCTTGCCAGTTCCCAGATCCTTAGCAGATACATTCACAATACCATTTGCATCAATATCAAATGTAACCTCAATCTGAGGCACTCCTCTTCTTGCCGGAGGAATCCCATCCAGACGGAACTGGCCAAGACTCTTATTATCCTTAGCAAACTGTCTCTCACCCTGTACTACATTAATATCAACGGCTGTCTGATTATCTGCCGCTGTGGAGAAAATCTGACTCTTCTTTGTAGGAATCGTTGTATTTCTCTCAATCAATCTGGTCGCAACACCACCCATTGTCTCGATGGACAAGGACAGAGGTGTGACATCCAAAAGAAGAATATCGCCCGCACCTGCATCTCCCGCAAGCTTACCACCCTGAACAGAAGCACCGATCGCAACACACTCATCAGGATTCAGGGACTTATTCGGCTCCTTGCCGGTCAAAGCCTTCACCTTATCCTGTACAGCAGGAATACGTGTGGAACCGCCCACCAACAAAACCTTGCCAAGCTCAGAAGCAGTGATTCCAGCATCCTTCAATGCATTCTGCACAGGGATCGCCGTTCTTTCTACCAGATCATGTGTCAGCTCATCAAACTTTGCCCTAGAAAGATTCATATCAAAATGCTTTGGTCCTTCTTCATTCGCTGTGATAAACGGAAGGTTAATATTCGTCGTTGTGGCGGAGGACAATTCCTTCTTCGCCTTCTCTGCTGCCTCCTTCAATCTCTGAAGTGCCATCTTATCAACGGACAGATCAATCCCTTCCTGTTTCTTAAATTCACTTACCATCCAGTCAATAATCTTATTATCAAAATCATCACCGCCAAGACGTGTATCTCCATTTGTCGCCAAAACCTCGATAACACCATCACCGATATCTATGATGGAGACATCAAATGTACCACCGCCAAGGTCATATACCATAATCTTCTGTTCTGTTTCATTATCAAGACCATATGCTAAAGCTGCCGCTGTAGGCTCATTGATAATACGCTTTACATCAAGTCCTGCTATCTTACCTGCATCCTTGGTCGCCTGACGCTGTGCATCATTAAAATATGCAGGAACTGTGATAACAGCCTCCGTCACCTTATCACCGAGATAATTCTCTGCGTCTCCCTTTAATTTCTGAAGAATCATCGCGGAGATCTCCTGCGGAGAATACTTCTTCTCATCAATATTCACCTTATAGTCGCTGCCCATATGTCTCTTGATGGAAGCGATTGTCTTCTCTGAATTTGTTACAGCCTGACGCTTTGCCGGCTCACCTACCAGACGCTCACCAGTCTTTGTGAATGCAACGATGGATGGTGTCGTTCTAGCACCCTCTGTATTTGCGATAACAACTGGCTTTCCGCCCTCCATAACAGCAACACAACTGTTTGTTGTACCTAAATCAATGCCAATAATCTTGCCCATGATAAATTTCCTCCTTTTATCTGACTAACTATCTATTATACTGCTTTCTGTGATTAGCAATTAACAACCTTAACCATACTGTGTCGGACTACTGTTCCATGATGCAAATAGCCCTTTAAAAACTCCTCTGCAACAATATTCTCCCCAAAATTTTCATCCTCACCCTGCATCACTGCATTGTGGAATGCTGGGTCAAATTCCTTGCCCACTGCCTCGATGGGCGTCACACCCAACTCCTCCATCGCCTTGGCAAGCTGCTTGTAAACCTTATCCATGCCATCAGCAAATGGTTCCTTTCTCTCCTCCTCAGACAAGGTCGCCAGTCCTCTCTCAAAACTGTCAATAATGGGAAGCATCTTCTCTATCACAAGCCTAGCTCCTAAATCCTGCTTTTGCACCATCTCCTTCTCCGTGCGCTTGCGGAAATTGTCAAACTCTGCCATTGTGCGCTTATACTTATCTGTGAGCTCTTCAATCTGGGCATCCTTTTTATCCTTCTTTTCTTTTCTGGATTTTCCAAATAGCCCTCTTCTTGGCTCATGCCCACTCTCCGACGTCTCCTGTCCGGTCTCATCCAAGTTCTCTGGCTCACAAGCCTCCTCCAACTCCTCTGTGCTATCTTCCTCGCACTCGCCTGATTCCTCTAAGCCCTCCTCCTGATCTATCTCCATCTCTTCATCCAAAGCCTTCTCTTCGCTTAAATTCTTATCTTCCTCGAATTCCTTCTGATTCTCTGTCACGTCCTTGTTTACCGCCTTTCCTATGTCTTTTTATAGATATTATCAAGCTGTGTTGTCAGCGTATTTAAAATATTTACTACCTTCTCATAGTCCATCCGCTTTGGTCCAATAATGCCAATGGTTCCCTTTACGCCCTCCTCAAGCTCATAGGTTGCTGTCACCACACTGCAATCCTTCATGGTCTGAACTGGTGTCTCACTTCCAATATAAACCTGAATCCCCTGATTGCCCTCGCCCTCCAAGGATTCCTGAACCAGATTCGTGAGCAACTCCTTATGCTCAAAAGCTCCTATCAGATTCCTAGCTTTCTCCTGATCACTCAGCTCTGGATAGCGAAATATATTCGTCGCACCACTTGTATAAATCTCCAGATCATTGTCAACTGTGATTGCCTCCGCCACTGCATCCAGCACACTTCCCACAATCGCCCGGTGGATTCCTGCCTGTTCCTTAAGCTTCGCTATCACCCCAAGATTAATCTCGTTAATGCTAAGTCCATTAAGACTTGTATTACACATCATATTCAGATGAAGAAGTGTCTCATCTGACAGTTCTTCCTCCACATCAAGAATTGTGTTTCTCACGATATTGCCATCAATTACCACCACCACCAAAAGCTTTCCCGGCTCCACGCGGGAGAGCTGGATAAATTTCACCTTGTTGGTGCTGTACTTAGGAGCTGTGACCATCGTGGCATAATTGGTATTCTCTGCCAGAAGTTTTGCCAACTGCTGTAAAAGCAGTTCCACCTTATCCACACGCTCAATGAGAAATTCCTTCATATCCTTCACTTCTTTTTCTTTCCCACTGACCTCCTGCTCCCTCTCCCTCATCATATCATCCACATACAGACGATAACCTTTATCCGAGGGTATTCTTCCAGCAGAAGTATGCGGCTGTAAGATATAACCCAACTCCTCCAGATCTGCCATCTCATTGCGAATGGTTGCGGAGCTTAAATTCAAATCTGTGTACTTAGAAAGAGTTCTGGAGCCTACCGGCTCGCCCGTTTCCAGATAATTGCGGATGATCGCCTTTAAAATCTTGAGCTTCCGTCCATCTAATTCCAAGTTATCCACTCCCATTCTTCTATGACTTGTTTTGTTGTTAGCACTCATTTGAGTAGAGTGCTAATTACTTGTTACACTTAAAATAGCACTTACTGATGTCTTTGTCAACACCTATTCATAGATTTTTCAAAATTTTAATAGATTTCCAACCAATTTATTAATTTTTTAAAATGTATGAGAACCATTTCTATTGTTTTCCTCGTAATTCTCTGAGCAGATCATTCTCAAAATTGAATCATGCACATCTATTCCTCTTTCGGGTACAATACTTTCAAAAGAACAAATGATATACATATAAGAGCAGATTGTCCTTATTATACGTCATAGGTGGAGTGTGCGGGAAATACAATACCATGCGGTATAGATAAAATACAAGGGCCGCCACAAGCATAATACCCGCGTAAGCCCAAAAAAGTCTGCCTACTTTTTTTCTAAAAATATATCGCTTCACAACACACACTGCTATCCCTAAGAAAAATATTATAAAAAATGGCTGCATCTGAATACTTTCTTTCCAATGCCCCGACAAAAGCAGCAAGGCTGCCCTTGTCATCCCACAAGCGGGACAGGGCAGCCCTACTACTATCCGGCTGATGCAGGCGCCGCCAAAGCACACAACTAAAATCACGGCCGCCACGAACATAAATACTGCTGCTTTCCAATACTTGCGAATATCCTCCTTCACAAGCTCCCACATCACCATTCTCTCCATCTAAATCAATGCTTCATACAGCTTTGTGATATCCTCCACACTGGTGTCCTTCGGATTTCCCGGACGGCAGGCATCATCATAAGCAGACTGTGCAAGGAACGGAATATCCTCCTTCTTCACAATGTCCTTTAAGTTCTTTGGAATCCCGACATCCTCCGACAACTGTCTCACTGCATTGATCGCTGCCTTTCTGTACTCCTCGACAGACATGGAATCTGTGCCGGCAACCCCCATTGCCTGTGCAATGTATTTATATTTATCCCCAGTTGCCTCTGCATTATACTCCATTACAGTTGGAAGAATAATCGCATTTGCCACACCATGAGGCGTATCATACAAAGCGCCCAGAGGATGTGCCATAGAGTGGACAATGCCAAGCCCTACATTGGAAAAGCCCATGCCGGCAACATACTGGCCAAGAGCCATTCCCTCTCTTCCCTCCGGTGTATTATCCACTGCTCCGCGCAGGCTTGACGCGATAATCTCAATCGCCTTAAGATGAAACATATCTGATAATTCCCAAGCACCCTTGGTGATATACCCCTCAATTGCATGGGTCAGCGCATCCATACCTGTAGCTGCTGTCAGCCCCTTCGGCATGGTAGCCATCATATCTGGATCGACAAATGCAACCACTGGAATATCATGCGGATCAACACAAACCATCTTGCGGTTCTTCTGCGCATCTGTGATCACATAATTAATTGTCACTTCTGCCGCTGTGCCCGCCGTAGTCGGAACAGCAAAGATTGGCACACTCTTATTTCTTGTATCTGCCACACCCTCAAGGCTTCTCACATCTGCAAATTCTGGATTATTAATAATAATGCCGACCGCCTTTGCTGTGTCCATGGAGGAGCCTCCACCAATAGCAATAATATAATCCGCTCCTGCCGACTTATAAGCCGCCACACCTGACTGCACATTCTCGATCGTAGGATTCGCCTTTATGTTAGAATAGATCTCATAAGTAAGCCCCGCCTGCTCCAAAACCTTTGTAACCTTTGCTGTCACACCAAATTTAAGCAGATCTGGATCTGAGCACACAAATGCCTTTTGAAAGCCTCTTGCTTTCGCTTCCGGCGCAATATTTTCCACTGCTCCCTTCCCATGATAGGATGTCTCATTCAGAATAAATCTGTTTGCCATATTACTTCTCTCCTTTGCTATTACAATAATTATCATATAGACTTAGTATAACACAGAAAAAACTAAAAAGGAAGGCTCCTCGGTATTCATAACCGAAAATCCTTCCTTCTTCTTATCCATGAAGCTGTCTAGCGGATTTGAACCGCCGACCTCATCCTTACCAAGGATGCGCTCTACCAACTGAGCTAAGACAGCACCTCTGCGACTTTTGTAATCGCTCAGTTATGTATTTTACCACAAACTTATTATTACTGTCAAGCACTTTTTATTACACAAATCTATATGACAAATGTAACTCATACTTATGCACATCTACACTGTACATCTTACTTTTCCAGTGCTATACTTAACCTATCAATTTACAGGAGGGAAAAATCTATGAATATTGAATCCAAACGTTTATACAAATCACGTACCAACCGTATGCTTTCTGGTGTATGCGGTGGTATTGCAGAATATCTTAATCTTGATCCTACCGTCGTTCGCCTTTTATGTGCAATACTTGGATGTTCTGGAACAGGCATTATTATCTATATTGTCGCAGCAATTGTCATGCCGGAAGCACCAAGTGACAACTACGATATGTAGCACATCTAAGATTACCAATCCTTTCATTACATGAGGCAGACTGTACCCTTGTAGATACAGCCTGCCTCCATGTTAAAGTTCTTTTGAAAACGCTGCCATATGTAGAAATGATCTCTCAAATAACTTCTCTCTTCCCGGCAATGGCTTATAAAAGGCTTCTTTAAATTCCTCCCTCTCAACGTCACCGAAAATTCCAACGTTATAATATAATTCCTCTGTGTAACCCGGTCCTGCATTTCTGTCATTTCTTTTCATATCTGGCTCCTTTGTCCTCATATTCTTTCGTGCTTCAACTCAGGCAATAAACTCTTCAGTACAGATAGCACAATTCTGCTCTCTGACTCACTGCATTTTTCCAGCTCTTGAATAATTAACAGTTTTGTTTCACTATCATCCGCAGATTCTGGATAAAATACCTGCTGTACAGGTATATCCAACTCTCTGACCAAAGGAAACAGAATTGTAAATTTTGGATTACCTGAACTGTTTTCTATGTCGATGATTGTCCTTTTACATACGCCGATTCTCTCGGCAAGAGCCTCCTGTGACATATTTTTACTCTTCCTTGCACATCGGACTGCCTTCCCCAGCCTATCTGATGCTTGGTTCATTCCAATTCACCCCTCTCTTATTCTACACCACAGTACCCAAGTCGACAATTCACCTATATTGCACTATAATATGAGTTATTTTGCACTTTTTCGACAAACCGCATAATATGATACTAAAATGATCAAAAAAAGCACCCTTTATCGGATGCTTTTCTTCAATCATTATATGTCGTCCGCGCTTTATTTTGCACTGATATAACCCTGTGCCTTTAAAAGCTCTGCACACAGGACGGCACCGCCCGCGGCTCCCCTAACTGTATTATGGGAAAGCCCCACAAACTTATAATCATAAATACTGTCTTCGCGGATGCGCCCAATGGAGATTCCCATTCCATTTTCAAAATCCACATCCAGCTTTACCTGAGGACGATTGTCCTCCTCCATATATTGAATAAACTGTTTTGGCGCGCTTGGAAGATTAAGCTTCTGAGGAAGACCATGAAAAAGCTTTAGCTTCTCAATAAGCTGTTCTTTTGTCGGATGCTTCCTAAATTTTACAAACACAGCCGCCGTGTGTCCATTCAATACCGGAACCCGGATGCACTGACAGGTAATCTTTGGATCCTCCGCCTTTACTATAACGCCATTCTCTATCTTTCCCCATAATCTCATAGGCTCCTGTTCACTTTTCTCCTCTTCGCCCCCAATATATGGAATGATATTTTCTGTCATCTCCGGCCAGTCGGCAAAGGTTTTCCCAGCACCTGAGATCGCCTGATAGGTAGTTGCCACAACCTCATATGGCTCAAATTCCTTCCACGCAGTCAGCACTGGCGCATAACTTTGAATCGAGCAATTTGGCTTTACCGCCACAAAACCTCTCTCCGTGCCCAAGCGCTTTCTCTGAAATGGAATGATCTCAAAATGCTCAGGATTGATCTCTGGTACTACCATCGGGACATCCGGCGTCCATCTATGTGCACTGTTGTTGGATACTACTGGTGTCTCTGTCTTTGCATATTCCTCCTCAATTGCCTTGATCTCTTCCTTTGTCATATCAACTGCGGAGAAAACAAAATCAACCGTAGAAGCGACCTGCTCTACCTCATTTACATTCATCACCACAAGCTTTTTCACAGCCTCCGGCATCGGCGTGTCCATCTTCCATCGACCTCCAACGGCGTCCTCATACGTCTTCCCAGCACTTCTTGGACTTGCCGCCACCGTGACAACCTCAAACCATGGATGATTCTCCAGCAAAGAAATAAATCTCTGTCCCACCATACCTGTGGCTCCCAAAACTCCAACCTTTAATTTCTGTTCCATCTTCTTCACCTCATACAATTTTTTCGTATAACCACTTTTCTCACTGATATTTTTTGTATTTCTGATACGGACATTTGTCTGTCTTATGTGATATACTACCTCATTTTATTAAAAAAAGCAACTACTTTTTACTCTTTTTTACCCTGTGCCTCTTTTTCTTTTATAAACTTCACTAACTTAGCATCCTCTATCTTAATATGTAAAATCAGCCAATCTCCCATCTCGCGGTTCACCCTTCCGAGCAGGGACATATTGGGTCCCTCCTCTCTCAGCCTTCCGCAAAGCTCCTGCATGATCTTTGTAAACTCCTGATGTAGCTGTCTGTGATGTTCATATTCTGGATACTGGTACTTAAGCTGCAAATCCTCCTCAGCGACAAAATGCTTCTTCGTATAATCCATAAGAAAATCAATTGTATGCTCTAGCTCCTTACATCCCTCACCCTTTGCCGAGGCATCCAAAAGCTCATTAAATGTTCCTACTAAAGCCTTATGCTGCTCATCTACTATCTTATGCCCCGTCTCCAAATTACTCGTCCACACATATTTCATTGATTTCCTATCTCCTTTTCTATGATCTGTTTCCACAGCTCTTCCTTAAATCCCGGACACACGCCTGAATTTGAAACAAGAAGTGGGCGCTTCACAAGCATCCCATCCGTTGACAAAAGCTCTATCTGCTCCTCTTCACTCATAGAGGAAAGCTTATCCTTAAGGCCAAGCTCCTTGTACTTCAGCCCGCTTGTATTAAAGAATTTTTTGATTGACAGTCCACTCTGCTCTATCCAGCACGCCAATTCTTCCTTTGTGGGATTTTGCTCTGTAATATGTCTGTCCTCATAAACGACTTTCTGCTGATCCAACCATTTCTTTGCCTTCTGGCAGGTACTACATTTGGGGTATTCTAACAATAACATTTGTATCCTCCTTTATTTTTATCTAATTGATAACATACTTTCCTTTGTTCTATACTACTATACATTTCTTACACCTGAACAGAAAATTTTTCTGCATTTAAAATCGAGTAGAGGAAATTATTCCCCTACTCGTGCACTGGGCACTTTTTTCTCAGGATACCCGCTGTATGTCAAAACTGCCGCACAAGGTGTGCGGCAGCCCTCTTCATTCCACCTCCAGCCCGCATGCCCTCGCGGTGCCTTCATATATCTTCCGTGTCTCCTTATCCTTAAAGAATATAGGATATCGAAGCCCATAATTTCCCCACAGGGTACAAAGATATTTTCCAAAATAAAATGTACTAAACAAAATCTCTCGTGCTGTTACTCTGGATACCAAAGGTATCCATCTCTCTGTCAGCGGATAATAGATCGCCTGTGTATGCTCCATGTCCGTGAGCTTTTCTTTTTCCGATGGCGTCAGGTTTTTTAAGAATCTCTCTCTGCCCTCTTCCTCCAGCCTACTATAATAGCAATCAAAGTAAGAATTCTCCTCCCCATTCATTGAAAGGGCACACTCAATAAATTCTCTGTAATTTTCTTCCGTTCCGCTTAATATTGCATAATCGTACTTCCTGAAACCCTCTTCAATATTGGAAATATGTAAAAGGTTCTTCTGTAAAAACTCCTGATCACTAATGCCCTTCATATATATTCCCCCTAACCTAAGTATACTCTTCAGCCTGAACAGTATACTAACGTTAGTGTAGCATACGGCTGTCAAAAAAGCAAGCCAAAAACTGGCAGGTTTACGAACTTGCGCTGTTATTATGCCAGATGCCACATTTCCACAAAGATATTACAAGCACGACAAGGCTGGCGATAACAGCCAGACACTGCACCATATTTGAGAGCTCAGAATAAAATAATAATCTACTTTTCATCTTTGTAAGCAAAATATTTTGTCTTGACAAACATACCATTAGTATGATATTGTATTAACATACCAACGTCCGGTATTAAAGTTTGTGTCTGTGCTGCTTCCACAAACTTTTTATATATCAGCAGCACAGAAATGAGGAAATTATGAAACAAAAATTATTTTCAAAAGATTTTACTCTTGTAGTGATTGGGCAGATTATCTCTTTATTTGGCAACGCCGCCATTCGCTTTGCCTTGCCGCTGTATCTATTAAATCTATCTGGTTCGTCCGCTCTTTATGGCACTGTCACAGCCTGTGCATTTATTCCTGCCATACTGCTATCTCCTGTTGGGGGTATTATCGCAGATAGAGCAAATAAGCGAAATATAATGGTTGTGTTAGATTTTATGACGGCTGTTATTATCTTGATATTTTCTCTGCTTATGAACTACGTAAATATTATTCTTTTGCTTGTGATAACGTTAATGCTTTTATATGGCATCGCAGGCGCCTACCAGCCTTCTGTACAGGCAAGCATACCTTTATTGATGAGCCAAGAAAATTATATGAGAGCAAATTCCATCATCAACACCATAAGTTCTTTTTCCTCCCTTATGGGTCCTATTCTTGGAGGAATTTTATATAGTATATACGGAATAAAGCCTATTTTATGGATTTGTATTATATGCTTTTTCCTCTCAGCTATTATGGAGATCTTTATTCACATTCCATTTCAGAGGCAAAAAATACATAATAATATTTTTAAGACAATCCGAAGTGATTTTGCAGAAAGTATTCGATTTATCAGAAAAGAAAAGCCTGTTCTCGGCAAGGGAATGTACGTCGTCTGTGGCATTAATTTATTTTTATCCGCAATGATTATCGTTGCATTGCCATACTTAATCACGGAAGTCCTTCCACTTGAAAAAGCATGGGCCAACACACTTTATGGATTTGCGCAGGGAGCACTGGCAGCAGGAGGATTGACAGGGGGCATCTGTTCTGGTATTTTTGCTAATAAATTATCTATTAAAAACGCAGGATATATCCTAATTTTCTGCACTGTATGTGTGTTTCCCATGGGATTGGCACTTATGGTATTGTCATCTGGTTTTATCAATTATCTTATTATCACTATATGTTGTTTTATCATTATGGTATTCTCTACCATCTTTACTGTACAGATGATGTCATTTATACAGACAGAAACTCCTCCAAATTTCATTGGAAAGGTGATCTCTGTGATACTCACTGTCTCCATGTGTGCACAGCCGCTTGGCAACGCCTTATATGGAATTTTATTTGAAATATGTGATGGCTTTGAATATATTGTTATACTGATCGCAGGATGTTTCTCTCTTATCATCGCCCTGCGAACCAAACATATATTCTTAAACCTTAAAGAAAGAAATACGAATATAATCGAGTAGGTAAGATTTATCTTTCTCCCCTACTCCCGCGCTTTCCGTGCACCGCTTTAGCAACTTATTTCCTCTGCGCAGGTCTGCACATAGAATGAAACGGCGCAGTGATGGCTGCGCCGTTTGAAAACCTGCCTTGTAGACTAAACACTCATTCTGTGTAACAGATCCAATGTAACAAATGATCTGCACACTAGAATGTCTCATCCAATAATTCTTGATAAAATTTATTGTAGTCTGTTCTTTTGTCTTTCATACATTTGATCGCTGAAGATGGATGGCTGTTTAATATTCCAGTGAGAAGATATGGCAGATCGTAGCCCCATATATTTCCTTCTTCTCTAAGCTTTAAAATATGCTTCTCCACAAATTCCATAACAGGAATCAGATTGTACTTGGGATTGCGAAGGAATCCCAGCAATGATTCCAGATAGCAGTTGCCTGCTCCCCTGCCCATTCCACTCACAGTTGCATCCAGAAAGCTCGTTCCCAACGACAATGACTCTATCGTGTTCGCAAATGCAAGCTGTTGATTGTTATGTGCATGTATTCCAATCTTCTTTCCTGACTTTTCACCTATCTCCAAATACTTGCTAGTCAGTCGACGAATCTGTTCTGGGTAAAATGCTCCAAAGCTATCCACCAGATAAATGGCATCTACACTACTTTTGGCAAGAATCTCAAGTCCATTGTTCAAATCATCCTCATTTACCTTTGACACTGCCATTATATTAACAGTGGACTCATACCCTTTTCTCTTTGCATCCTCAATCATCGCAACCGCCGCCGGAATGGTGTTCGTGTACGTTGCGACACGAATCATATCGATCGGGCTGTCTTTTCTGGGAAGAATATCCTTTTTATAATCTGTTCTTCCGACATCCGCCATCACAGAAATTTTAAGATCTGTCTTATTATCACCAACTACAGCACGTATATCGGAATCCTTGCAGAACTTCCATGGACCAAATTCCTTTTCCTGAAAAATAGCCTTTGACGCCTTATAGCCAAATTCCATATAATCGACGCCCGCCGCCACATTCATGCGGTACAAATCCTTTACAAATTCATCAGAAAAATAAAAATTATTTACCAGACCACCATCTCTCAGGGTACAATCCACCACCTTTATATCTGGTCTAAAGGAAACTAAGGTTCCATTCGTCTGCTGCAGTTCCATCTTCTTATCCTCCTCAAACTTTATTTTTTCTCCAAAAGCGGCTTCACACTTCTCTCCACTGCTCGCAATACCACAATAAAAATTGCTGTATCCACCGGCCACATAATTAGATTCTTTATCAGCCGGGCAGGTAGAAGCACCATAAATGCTTTCCCGTAAAGCATGGAAATCCAAAGTGTATTAAAGCCGCAGTTTACAATTAATTTAACCAAAAAACATGCTACTGCCACTCTCCACACCTTAACGGGCTTTTTGTAAAGAAAAGAGCCATATATGACACCACCCAACATCGCGTCAAAGGTAAAGCCCGGAAAAAATTGTCCATCTGGCTTAATAAAAAATTTCAGCAGATCCAAGGTTCCGCCAAATATTCCTCCAACCACGGGTCCGAACAGAAAGTCAACAACACGGTTTGGTATTCCAGAAAAGCCAATCTTAATATATGGACCAATATTGATGGATGCCATATATCCCAGAATAACTGCCAATGCGGCGAGTAAACCACACATAACAACCGTGCGAAGGCTTGCAAACTCTCGGAATGATCTTGCCACAATAGATTCTGAAAATTTTTGCATAAAAATATACCTCCTTTGCAGCGCCTGTTACTACATAAGAGGTATAATATGCCCCTGTCTATGTAGCAGCGGGATGCGGGGCATGTACCGCAAGGTTTCCTTTTCATCCAGATGACAACTCCCTGTTCATCCAGCACTTAACGCACAAGCCCCTACTCTGCTTTTTTATTTTCTGTTACAGTATAGCATAAATCTCAAAATATGCAAGCCAATAATCCTTACAATTCCAAGACACTATAATGCAGCTTTATACATATTTTTTAGTACAACAGTATAACTTTTGTAATATGAGTTTCCTTTTATCATTTTCGGAAGAGGTTCGTATAGCCAGTCTGTTGTTTCCTCCGTCACCCCGCTCCCGCTTAGTGAAAAACGTAACGGATACTAAGCTCGTGAAATACCTCGCTAAGTACCAACGTTTTTCAATAGGTTCCTTGAGGAAAACAACAGACTGGCTATACTACTTTACTGAGTGTTTCCACATATGTTATACTTCTTCATATATTGGCATTTCTACGTCTATTTTTATTCCCGCGAACAACGAGCCAATTGTCTACCTATAGTCTGTGACTGCTGTAAAAGCCAAAAACTCTGCTACAAACATTCAACTAGACCCACATTTGTAAATTTACACAATTATAGTTATTAAAAAATATTTTGTCGGTTTTTTTCTTCTATAAATTAATGCAAGTAGAATTATGAGCAGAACATTAGTTTCGTTCTGTGCGTGTTTTGCCTTTCTGATAAAATAGTCCGGCGAACTGCCTGTGGTTCTCAAGGAA
>CAJUOO010000068.1 GCA_910588535.1 uncultured Lachnospiraceae bacterium
CAATAGGTTCCTTGAGGACCACAGGCAGTTCGCCGGACTGTTTTTATCAGTTAGGTAATACACGTTGTCATTCTGCTTGTATAGGATTGATAAATTGTTTTTGTTGTCCTCATTATATCTGAAATATTCAGTAAAGTAGTATAGCCAATCCGCCGTTTTCCTCAAGGAACCTATTGAAAAACGTCGGTACTTAGCGAGGTATTTCACGAGCTTAGTATCCGTTACGTTTTTCACTAAGCGAAAGCGGGGTGACGGAGGAAAATGGTGGATTGGCTATACGAACCTTTTCCAAAAAGATATAAGAACACTCATTTACAAGAAGTTATAATATATTGTAGATAGTAATAGTACTAGAATTTTGCAAAACCTCTTGTACAGACACTTCTGTATGCATTATACTATATTATAAGAAAGTATTTTGTATGAGAAGTATAATATAAGGGGGAGGATTTTGCATGAAAGAGGGAATGGAACAAAAATATAGGTTTAATGATCTGGCAGAGCGCTGCGTCCGTGTAAATCAGATGCTATGGGTTATCAGTTCAGAGATTCTTGGAGTTTTAGTTGTTTATTTAATAAGCAGACTGATGACAGACAGTATATCAGCTGCTACAGCATATGGAAATATTACTTTGTGCGTTGTTTTTATTCTTGCAGATGCTGTATTATTTTTTAAAAATAAACAATGGAAATATTATAGATATGTTCTCGTAACAGAGATAGGGCTGGAATATTTTCTTATTTCTGTTCAGTCTGATGCATCTTTTGAGAAGCTCGCATTGTTGGGGATACTGGTTGCGACGTCGCTTTTTTATGATAAGAAATTTCAGCGCAATGTTGTCACTTTTTATGGTGGATTGTACTTAGTCTGTTTTTTTATAAAATACAGCAAGGGCATTGTCGAGCTTAATGTCAATACCATAGCAGAAATTATTATTATCTATATGGTATTTATTATCTTATATCAGAATAGTTCTGTGGGGAAACAGTTTAGTGATGATGCATTGGGGAAGCAGGAGGAACAGGGAGAGCTTCAGAAACAGATCCTTGCCGATGTACTTGATATTTCTCATGAGGTGAAAGAGGAGGCAGGGAGAGCGAAAGTTTTGCTTGATAGCTTATACCAATCTTCTGATACAGTGAATCAGAATATGCAAGAGATAACCTCGGCGACTAGCACGACAGCAGAGAATGTCTCTGAGCAGAATAATATGACATATTCTATACAGGAGGCGATTGAGGAGACAGTAAGATGTTCTGAGCATATGGTGCAGATAGCAGGTGAGTCAAACGATAATATTAAAACAAATATTAGAACAATAGATGAATTAAAAACACAGGCAGAGAATATTTCCCAGACAAATGAGGAAGTCACAGATTCCATGGAAAAACTACAACAAAGAACGGAGAAGGTAAAGGAAATAGCGAATATGATATTCAGCATTTCCAGTCAGACCAATCTACTGGCACTCAATGCTTCTATTGAGAGTGCAAGGGCAGGGGATGCGGGAAGAGGCTTTGCAGTTGTTGCTGAACAGATTCGCCAGCTCTCGGAGCAGACAAGACAGTCAACGGAAAATATTTCTAGAATTATTATGGAATTAAATCAAAACGCTGAGGAAGTGGTGGAAAAAGTAGAAAGCTCTGTTCAGGCAGCAGGAAGGCAGAATAAGATGATTCTCACTGCCGCGGATGATTTTCAGAAGTTGGATAAAAATATAGGGGACTTGCTTCAAGAGATCAAGGAAATTGATGGACGGATTACGCATCTGTCAGATTCTAATAATCGGATTGTGGAGAGTATATCTCACTTATCAGCTATGACGGAGGAGATCACGGCGAGCGCCGATCAGGCAGCGGCTATTTCGAAAGAAAATTTGGAGCACGCGTCAACAGCTCAGACAGCATTGGAGCTGATCAATCAAACGACAGAGAGAATGGATAAGTATTTTTGATATATCTTGGCTTTAGAAAGTCTTGTGGAATCCCAGAATTTGGGATTCCTTCTTGTTTTTTATAGTAAGTCAGGGTATAATAACCTGATAAGGACAGGGATTTTCCTGATTATATGCGATTTGGCGCGGAATAGAGGTATTTTATGAAAATTAAGGTTTCTGATTATATTGCGAAAAGGCTGGTTCAGGAGGGGATTACTCATGTATTTTCTGTGACGGGCGGCGGAGCGATGCATCTGAATGATGGTCTTGGGCATGAACCGGGGCTAACCTGTATCTATAATCATCATGAACAGGCATGTGCGATAGCGGCGGAGAGCTATGCAAGACTGCATAATACAATAGCAGCAGTCTGCGTGACGACAGGACCCGGTGGCACCAATGCGATCACGGGGGTGCTTGGCGGCTATCTGGATTCTATTCCAATGTTAGTATTGTCCGGGCAGGTAAGGTATGACACAACTGCCAGAAGTACGGGACTTAAGCTGCGTGCCATGGGTGATCAGGAATTTGATATAACGTTGGCGGTCGGCTGTATGACAAAGTATTGTGAGATGGTGGTTGATCCGGTGCGCATCCGGTATGCACTTGAGAAAGCTTTGTATCTGGCACAGACAGGAAGACCGGGGCCGTGCTGGCTGGATATTCCTCTGAATGTTCAGGGAGCGTTTGTGGAGGAGGGAGAACTTGCAGGCTTTGACCCAGAAGAGCTTGACAGAGAAGTGCCGGAAGTTTCAGAGGAGCTTGTCGATCTTGCTCTTTCTATGTTACGTCAGGCAGAGCGACCAGTATTTTATGCAGGAAACGGAATCCGTATTGCTGGTGCACATGCAATCTTTATGGAGGTCGTGGAGAAATTAAACATTCCTGTTGTGACTGGCTGGGACAGCATCGATGCTATCTATAATGAACATCCGCTCTATGTAGGACGAGGCGGTATTATGGGAGAGCGCGCTGGAAATTTCGCTGTACAAAACAGTGATTTAGTTTTGGCAGTGGGAAATCGGTTAAGTATTCGTCAGGTTGGTTATAATTATACCACATGGGCGCGGGAGGCAAAGGTTATTATGGTAGATGCCGACGCAGAGGAACTTAGAAAGCCGACACTTCATGTGGAATTGCCAATTCATGCCGATGCAAAGGATTTTCTTATAAAACTTAAGAACAGGCTGACAGATTCGGAGCGGTTTGTGAAGGAGGAGTGGCTCTCTGTGTGTCATGGATGGAAGGAGAGTTATCCTGTGGTTCAGAAGAAGCATTACCAGTCAGGAGACAGAGCGAATGTATATGCATTGATAAATGAGTTAAGCAAAAGACTTTCTGAGGGACAGGTGACAGTAGTTGGAAATGGTTCTGCCTGTGTGGTGGGCAGCCATGCATATATAATTAAGAAAGACCAGAGATTTATTATTAATTCTGCCGTTGCCTCCATGGGCTATGATCTTCCAGCGGCTATTGGTGCATGTTTTGGCGAGTACGGGAATCGTGCACTTGAGAGGAAGTGTAAGGCGGAAGGGATCCGGGACATTATTTTAGTGACAGGTGAGGGCAGCATACAGATGAATCTGCAGGAGCTGCAGACAATTATCCATCATAAGCTGCCGATTAAGATTTTCCTCATCAACAATCAGGGGTATCATTCGATTCGCCAGACACAGAAAAATTTCTTTGGGGAACCGCTTGTTGGCATTGGTTATGATAGCGGGGATTTAAGCTTTCCAGATATGAGTAAGCTTGCCCAAGCGTATGGATATCCTTACGAGAGAATAGAGAGAAATGAGGAGCTTGCAGGGACACTTGACAGAGTGCTTCAGGCTGAAGGTCCCTGTATCTGTGAGGTTTTTGTGACGACCGATCAGAATTTTGAGCCAAAATCAGCGACCAAGCGTCTGCCAGATGGCACGTTGGTATCTCCGCCACTTGAAGATCTTGCTCCATTTTTGCCTGAGGAGGAGCTTAGAAAAAATATGTTTATTTCGGTGATAGGACATTAAAATATAGTTGTTGGGCAGGGAATGTATGAGAGAGATCAAGACAGCCGTGATTACTGGGGCAACTGGAATGATAGGGACTGCGCTGGCACAGCTTCTCAGCACTGAGGGCATCACAGTGGCAGCATGTGTCCGTCCGGGCTCAGAGAAAGCGGCAAGACTTTTAGATTTAGATAAATTATATACGATTGATATGGATCTGGAAGAGTTAGGAAAAGAAGAGGCGTTTGACAAGATTTTTCATATGGTGGGAAAAGTGGATGCGTTTTTCCATCTGGGATGGGCGGGGACCTTTGGTGAGGCGAGAGATGATATGTTTCTTCAAAATCAGAATATCCGCTGTGTGCTGGATGCCTCTAAGCTTGCCAAAAGACTTGGATGTCAGGTGTTTGTCGGCGCTGGTTCTCAGGCAGAGTACGGCAGGGTGACAGATGGTGTGAGTCTTTCGACGGACACACCTACGTTTCCTGAAAATGGCTATGGGATCGCCAAGCTCGCCGCTGGACAGATGAGCCGGATTTTGTGCAGAGAGCTTGGAATCTGTCATATCTGGATGCGCATTTTAAGCATATATGGGCCTTGGGATACAGAGAAGACTATGGTGATGTCTGCTGTTGATACATGGATAAGAGGTGGTAAGCCTGCATTTTCTAAGGGTGAGCAGCTATGGGATTATCTGTATGTGAAGGATGCAGCGCGTGCGCTTTATCTTGCCGCAGTGCTTGGAAAGGATGGAAGCATATATCCACTAGGCAGTGGTCAGGTTCGCAAGCTTAAGAGTTATATTAAGCAGATACGCGATGCGGTGGAGCCATCGGCTGAACTTGGATTAGGGGAAATTCCCTATCGTCCGGGTCAGGTGATGTACCTGTGTGCTGATATCAGTGAATTAACGAAAGATACAGGCTTTAGGCCGGACTATACCTTTGAGGAGGGAATTAAGGAAACAGTTGCGTGGAGACGTACTGTGATGCAGGCGGCAGCCAAGGCATCAGGGTGTGAAGGAGCAGTGCAGAAATGAGGATAAGATGAAAAAAATCAGTGTGGTAATTCCTTGTTATAATGAGGAGGAGAATGTTGGTCCTATCAGTGAGGCAGTGATAGCAGAGTTTAAGAGATCTCTTCCGCAGTATGATTATGAAATTATTTTTATAGATAATGATTCACAGGACAGCACAAGAGAGCTGCTGCGGGGATTATGCGAAAAGAATCACAGGATTAAGGCGATATTAAATGCCAAGAATTTTGGGCAGTTTAAGTCGCCATATTATGGGCTTTTACAGGCAACAGGCGATTGTGCGATCCTGTTGGTAGCAGATTTTCAAGATCCGGTGGAGCTGATACCACGATTTGTCGCAGAGTGGGAGAATGGCTACCGGATTGTCTCTGGAATTAAGACCAGCAGCAAGGAAAATAAGATGATGTATTTTCTTCGAAGCTGTTATTATAAACTGATTAAAAAACTGTCAGATGTGGAGCAGATTGAACATTTTACAGGCTTTGGCTTGTATGATAGAAAATTTATAGAGGTGCTGAAGCAGCTAGATGATCCCACACCTTTTCTTCGGGGAATTGTGGCAGAGCTGGGATTTCGCAGAAAAGATATTTCATATGAGCAGCCAAAACGCCGTGCCGGCAAGACCAGCAATAATTTCTATCGCCTCTATGATGCGGCGATGTTAAGTATCACCTCATACACAAAGGCAGGGCTGCGTCTCGCGACTTTTTTTGGTTGTATTTGTTCTGTGATCAGCATGGGGATCGCTGTGGTTTATCTGGTGATGAAGCTGATCTATTGGGATTGGTTTACAGCGGGGATGGCGCCCGTGCTGATAGGGATGTTTGTGCTGGGGTCCATACAGCTCTTTTTTGTTGGGCTCTTGGGTGAGTATATCTTGACCATGAATGCGCGCATTATGAGGCGACCGCTGGTTGTGGAAGAGGAGAGAATTAATTTTGAAGAGGATCAAGATACTTCTGACAAATAAGATGGTTCAGGATGGAGTGCTTTCTATTGGGGCAAAGGTAATTTTTTTTCTTGTCCTAAAATTTCTGATTGAACCGTGGATGAATGTTCGAATGGGAGATGCCGGTTTTGGGCATTATGTTCTGGTTTTGGGCTATATCAGTATACTTGCCTACAGTTTTGGGGAGGCGCTGAATCATATCCGTGTGCTGAACCAGTCAAAGGATGAAAGCCGTGCGGCAGGATACCGCGTGATTGCCGCTGTGGAGGCAGCTGTCACGTTTTTTGTGTTATTTTTTTATGCGGTGGTGCCTGAGAAAGAGAGTATGGGAAATGGTGCTCTGCTTGGACTTGCGGGAGCGCTTATGATGCTTCGCCTTTATTCAGAATGTATGTTTCGAATTGAGATCAATTACAGAAGGATTCTTCTATCCTCCGTGTTGATGGCAGCAGGGTATCTGGCTGGATATTTCCTTTTTACTGCGGGAGCACCGTGGTATGTGATTCTGGTACTAGGAGAGGCAACGGCTGTTGTGTATGCTGGCATAGCGGGAAAGGCATTTGCGGTTAAGCATGTGCGCCGCACAGCAGGGGAGCTTTCTGAGAGATTAAACCAGATTGTTAGGAATACGGTGACACTGACATCCTCATATCTGGTAAGCTATGCTCTGATTTATCTGGATCGTTTTTTGGTGGCATTGTTATTAAGTGATGAGCTGGTAAGTATCTATTATATCTCCACCACCTACGGAAAATGTGTGGCGTTGGTGATCCCTCCGATCACAGCGGTGCTTTTAAGTAACATCTCCAAGGGGCTTCTGCCTCTTGACAGGCGGATGGTGAATCGTGTGGTTGCAGGTTCTTTGGGAGCGATTCTCTTATTTTTTGTGGCAGGGCTTGCCGTCTCAAGAGTGATGGTATATGTGCTGTATCCTACCTCTTATCAGGCATGTCTGCCCGTTATGGATATTGGAAATCTGGCACAGATTGTGTATTATAGCTGCAGCATAGTGAATATGCTGGCGATTCGTCTATGTCCAATGAGACTTCAGGTAAAAGTGGAGGTGAGCTATGCCATCTTGTTTATCGCAGCGGCGTATATTGGAGCTGGAAGCTTTGGCCTTGTGGGTCTTGCGGTGGGTACACTAGCTGCAAATACGGCTCGATTTTTGATGCTTACATTGCCAGTATACAGACAACTTAAGAAAAATGAGGCATGTGGTGAAAAGGAAGCATATAGCTGACAAAGATTGGGAGAATCTGTTTTGATTAGCAAGAAAAGGGATTAGAAAGTGAGGAACATATGAGGATAGCAGTGGCAGGAACAGGTTATGTGGGATTGGTGACAGGTGTGTGTCTGGCAGAACATGGGCATTGCGTCACCTGTGTGGACGTAGATAAAAAAAAGGTAGAGATAATGAAGAAAGGGATTTCTCCTATATATGAGCCGGGGCTTGATGAGTTGATGGTGAAAAATATGGAGAGGCTAACTTTTACCACAGATTATTATAATGCTTATCGTGATGCAGATGTAATCTTTATTGGGGTGGGCACACCGGAGAAAAAGGATGGTTCTGCAAATTTAAGCTATGTTTATACAGTGGCAGGACAGATTGCGTGTTCTGTGGAAAAGGATTGTGTGGTTGTGGTAAAATCTACGGTTCCAATAGGGACAAATGATAAGGTGGAAGGTTATATCCGTGACCATATAGTAAATCAATCTGTCACTGTGCATGTTGCATCAAATCCTGAGTTTTTGGCACAGGGGACAGCAGTTCAGGATACGATGCATGCTTCCCGCATTGTGATTGGCACAGAATCAGAGTTTGCGGCAAAGATGTTGGAAGAGGTATATAAGGATTTTGATGCGCCAAAGCTATTTACAAATCGAAGAAGTGCCGAGATGGTAAAATATGCTTCAAATGATTTTCTTGCTCTCAAGATTTCTTATATTAATGAGATAGCAAATCTATGTGAGATTGTAGGTGCAGATATTGAGGATGTGACGCGGGGGATGGGGTATGACAAACGCATTGGTGACAGATTTTTAAGTGCGGGAATTGGCTATGGCGGCTCTTGTTTTCCAAAGGATACAAAGGCGTTACATTGGCTTGCCAGCTTTAATGATTATGAGCTAAAAACAATTAAGGCAGCCATAGAGACGAATGAAAATCAGAAATACAAGCTGGTAAAGAAGGCACATAAATATTATGATAATCTGGAAGGACTCACAGTTGCAGCACTTGGGTTGACTTTTAAGCCGGGAACGGATGATTTAAGAGAGGCACCTTCTTTGGTTAGTATTCCTATTTTTCTGGAGGATAACTGTAAGGTGAGGGCATGGGATCCAGTAGGAGAGAAAAATTATAAAAAGATATATCCGACGGAGCTATCTTATTGCTCTACGATAGAGGAGGCATTGGTTGATGCGGATATCTGTTTTATTTTTACGGAGTGGGAGGAGATAAAGAAACTGCCTGTGTCAGTTTATGAGCGTTATATGAAGAAGGCGATAATTATTGATGGAAGAAACTGTTATGCACTGTCACAATTTGATGGTGTTCGTGCGATCTATGATAGTATTGGAAGGTGCACAGTAGATCATATTAGAGGGAATGGAATAGTATGAAACTCGCAGAAAAGCTGACGGCTCAGACTTTTATTAAAGGTTTTCGTACCTTGAAGGAGGAGGGATTGGCAGCCTTTTACAAAAAGCTTAAATCTAGGCTTCGTCCTGCCATAGATTATCACAGATGGCAGGAAGAAAATGGGCCTTCCAAGGAAGAGCTTGACAGGCAGAGAAATGCGACATGGGACACCATGCCGCTTTTCAGCATTATTGTACCATTATATCGGACACCAGAAAAGTATTTAAGAGAGATGATAGAATCAGTGATCCGGCAGACTTATTCGAACTGGGAATTGTGTCTTTCAGATGGTTCTGGAATAAGAGAGGGCGAGGAAGGTGATCTGGCAAATATAGTGAAGGAATATCAAAGGAGCTTTCAAAATATTCACTATATCCGATCGGCTAGATCTCTTCAGATACCAGATAATTCTAATCAGGCACTTTCACTTGCATCTGGGGATTATCTTATCTTTTTGGATCATGATGATACCTTGTCAGAGGATGCATTGTATGAGATTGCTAGAGCAGCAGAGGGTGGGGCAGAGCTTTTATACAGCGATGAGGACAAGCTTGATATTCGCACAGGAAAGTATTTTATGCCACATTTTAAACCAGATTTTAACATTGATCTGCTGCGCAGTGTAAACTATATTTGCCATCTGTGTATTATAAAAAAGGAACTGGCAGATAAGATAGGTGATTTTTTGCCGGAGATGAATGGAGCACAGGATTATGACTATATTCTGCGCGCTGTCGAACAGACGGATCATATTGTGCATATTCCAAAAGTGCTTTATCACTGGAGGGCACATGAAAATTCGACTGCAGAGAATCCAGAGAGCAAGCGATATGCCTTTGAGGCGGGCAGACGGGCACTTCTTGCACATTATCAGAGGCTTGAGCTGCCGGCAGTGCCTGAGGATGGCATTTCGCCCGGCATCTATCGGACAAGATACCAATGGGGGAGAGAACCGTTGGTATCTGTATTGATACCCAATAAGGATCATGTTGAGGATTTGGACAAGTGCTTACAAAGCCTTCGCCGTTCCTCCTACCAAAATATCGAGATAATTATAATAGAGAATAACAGCGAAAATGCAGGGACATTCGCTTACTATAAAAAGTTGGAAGAAATGAGCACGAGGGTGAAGATTGTCACTTGGAAAAGCGAGGGCGGTTTTCACTATTCGGCGATAAATAATTTTGGCGCTGGTTTTGCACGGGGAGAATATCTTCTGTTATTAAATAATGATATTGAGTTTATTGGAACAGAGACACTGCGGGAGATGATGGGCTTTGCAATGCGCGAGGAAGTAGGTGCTGTGGGAGCAAGATTATATTTTGCAGATAATACCATCCAGCATGCAGGAGTTGTAATTGGCTTTGGGGGAATTGCAGGTCATACTTTTGTCAATCAGAAGCGAGAGGATCTGGGATATTTTGCCCGCGCGATGTGTCAGCAGGATTATAGTGCGGTGACTGCGGCATGTATGTTGACAAGAGCAGAAGATTTTAGAAGTGTGGGTGGTCTTAATATGAAGCTTTCTGTGGCATTTAATGATATTGATTACTGCATGAAATTAAGAGAACAGGGTAAGCTTATCGTATATAATCCATATGCGGAGGCGTATCATTATGAGTCAAAATCCAGAGGTGCGGAGGACACGCCAGAAAAGGTGCTTCGTTTTCATAAGGAGATCTTGATATTTGGGGAGCGCTGGAAGGAGATATTACTAAAAGGTGATCCATATTATAATCCCAATCTGACACTTGAGCGCGCTGATTTTTCATTAAAGACAAAAAAGGAGCGCTTAAGGCCAGAGGGTTATTATATGGAACTTGTGAGAAAAGAGGTAGAGAAGGAGACGGCGAATTATGGACGTGACAGTAATTATTCCAAATTATAATGGGAAGCATCTTTTAAAGACCTGTCTGGACTCCATAAAAGCGCAGAGCAGAGCAGATTTTGTGACTATGGTGATAGACAATGGCTCCACAGATGGAAGTGCGGAGTATATTCGGCGTGAATATCCATGGGTGAAGCTGGTTGAGAGGGATAGAAATTATGGTTTCTGTAATGCGGTAAACACGGGGATTCACATGTCGGAAACTGGCTATGTGCTTCTGCTCAATAATGATACGGAGGCAGATAAGGATTTTGTGAAGGAGCTGTATCACGCGATCACACGGGACAGACGCATCTTTTCTGTTAGCAGCAAGATGATTAACTATCATCACAGAGAGCTTATGGATGATGCCGGAGATATGTACAGCATTATTGGATGGCAGTTTCAGAGAGGTGTAGGGCGTGAGGAGAAGTATTATCAAGCACCTGCCGCTGTATTTTCTTCTTGTGCGGGAGCTGCCATATACAGACGTGAGATTTTTGAGAGGATTGGATATTTTGACGAAAATCATTTTGCTTATCTGGAGGATATGGATATTGGATACCGGGCAAAGATATATGGATATCGGAATCTTTTCTGCCCGTCTGCAGTGGTGTATCATGTCGGAAGTGCGACAAGTGGGTCGAAATACAACGAGTTTAAGGTTCGCCATTCTTCGCGAAATAGTGTGTACTTAAATTATAAGAATATGCCGCTTATCCAGCTTATCCTTAATTTTCCAGCTCTTGTTTCAGGATGGCTTGTGAAATGGCTTTTTTTTGTGAAAATAGGCTTTGGTACCACTTATATAAAAGGATTGTTGGAAGGCTTTTGCACACTGAATCGGGTGAAAAAGGTGCCATTTTGCAAAAGACATGTAAAAAACTATATTATGCTGGAAATAGAGCTTATCAGGAACCTCTTTTTGTATATTTATGAGTTTATGAGAAGAAAATTTCATGACTAATTTGGGAACTTTAATCAAATATTAAGAATTGAGACAGCTTTTTTTGATTGTACTTTTATGGCGAAAGTTGTATGATAGTACGGAATAAGGGAAAGGAGACAGCAAGAGCTTGATAAAGGATAATCAGAAGTATTTTAACAGGTTTCATGTGGTGATGGATGCCTGTATCACAGCTATTTCCTATATACTTGCATATTATATCCGTCTGGAGTCGGGAATTTTTCCAGTTACGGGGGAGGAGGAGCGCCTAAGTACGGCGGTCTATATGTTTCCTCTGCTTTTGATTGTTCCTGCATACTTGATTTTGTACACGACATTTCGCCTGTACACACCTAAGCGGGTGCAGGGAAGAAGGTTGGAGCTTTCAAATATAATCAAGGCGAATACAGTGGGACTGGCTATCTTTATTGTAGTTTTGTATCTCATTGAGATGCCTGATTTTTCCAGATGGATGATTGCGATTTTTTATGCTATCAATATAGTGCTTGAGACATTGGGGAGAAATGCGATCCGCTATGTGCTTCGTTCCATGAGAGAGAGAGGATTTAATTTAAAGCATATCCTTCTAGTTGGCTATAGCCGTGCGATGGAGGGATATATCGATCGGATTGAGGCGAATCCTCAGTGGGGTTATGTTGTGAGGGGGATTCTCGATGATAAGATTCCTGCCGGCACAGAATACAAGGGCGTGAGAGTGCTTGGCTGCATTGACAACCTTATGGTGATTCTGCCGGAGAATAAGCTGGATGAAATTGCAATTACGCTGAGTATCTCAGAATATGCAAGATTAGAAGAGATTGTGAATATGTGTGAAAAATCCGGTGTACATACAAAGTTTATCCCGGATTATAACCATATTATTCCAACAAAGCCATACACGGAGGATCTGCTGGGGCTTCCGGTGATCAATATCCGCCATGTCCCGCTGACCAACACAATAAATATGGTGATAAAGCGCGGGATGGATATAGTGGGAGCGATTGGTTGTCTGATCTTGTTCTCTCCGGTTATGTTCACTGTCGCGCTGTTAATTAAGCTGACTTCTCCCGGACCAGTTATCTATTCTCAAGAGCGCGTGGGGCTTCACAATAAACTGTTTAAGATGTACAAGTTTCGCTCAATGGAAGTGAAAGAAGAGAAGAATGGCTGGACAAAGCAGAATGATCCCCGCGTCACGCCAATAGGAAGAATAATCCGCAAGTTCAGTATTGACGAGATGCCGCAGTTCTATAATGTACTTATTGGAAATATGAGTCTTGTGGGACCAAGACCGGAGCGCCCCTTTTATGTGGAAAAATTCAGGGAGGAGATACCACGCTATATGGTCAAGCATCAGGTACGGCCGGGCATGACGGGCTGGGCACAGATTAACGGCTACCGGGGTGATACTTCCATACGCAAGCGAATTGACTGTGACCTATATTATATTGAGAACTGGACAATGGGATTTGACGTGAAGATATTATTTCTTACATTATTTAAGGGATTTATCAATAAAAATGCCTATTAGGGAGGATGTACAAAATGGCTGAAAGGGAACATGAGCAGGAGAGAAGAAGGACTCGCATTTCAAAGAAAAAGGCAAGAAGGAGAAGAAGAAAACGGATTCTTCTGTTTTTTGAAGGACTGTTAATTCTTGTGCTGCTAGTGGGGGCATATGTGGCATTAAAGTTTGACAAGCTAAATATCACGCCGATCAATGACGATAAGGATATACATTTTAATCCACAGGTAAAGGAGAACACGACATTAAAGGAATATACCAATATTGCACTATTTGGTATTGATTCCAGAGATGAGAGCTTGGGGGACGGAAACAGAAGTGACACCATGATTGTGGCCAGTATTAACAATAAGACACATGAAGTAAAGCTAGTGTCAGTGTACCGTGACTCTTATCTTATGATTCCAAAAGATGAGGATATCCAATATAATAAAGCAAATCTTGCCTATTTTTATGGTGGACCTAAGATGTCAATCAATTTGCTTAACTCAAATCTAGATTTGGATATTACAGATTTTGTGTCTGTGAATTTTTCTGCTCTGATAGATACGATTGATGCGCTTGGTGGTATTGATATTGAAATTAATGATTACGAGCGCCAGTATATTAACGGTTATATGACGGAGACAAGCAAGATTACAGGGAAGGAGATTATCCCACTTAATGAGACCGGGCTGGTGCATCTCAATGGGCTTCAGGCGACCTCCTACTGTCGTATTCGCCAGACAAAAGGAGATGACTATAAAAGGACGGAGCGTCAGCGCCTAGTTATTTCAAAAATTGTGGAGAAGGCGAAAAAGGCAGATCTGCTCACGCTGAATTCTTTGATTGACAAGGTGCTTCCCAATGTGTCAACAAGTTTGGATGTGGCAGAGATCTACAGCCTAGCAAAGGATGCTGCCAAATATGAATTGGTAGATAATACAGGTTTTCCCTTTGATTTGCAGAGCAAGGATATGGGAAAAAAGGGAGATTGTGTAATACCACTTAATTTAGAGAAAAATGTAAGTAAGCTACATGAATGGTTGTTCGGTGCTCAGGAATATCAAGTGTCGGAGAAAATAAAGGAGATAAGCAACAAGATCAAAGAGGATAGCGGACTTGGCGGAGATTAAAAAGAATATAGTTCGTTGGGGCTGTTGCATTAAGAAAAACATATACAGAATATTATGATATCTTGCAGGATGAATTTTCTTTTATCATTTTCGGAAGAGGTCCATATAGCCCATCCGCTGTTTTCCTCCGTCACCCCGCTTCCGCTTAGTGAAAAACCTAACGGATACTAAGCTCGTGAACTACCTCGCTAAGTACCGACGTTTTTCAATAGGTTCCTTGAGGAAAGCAGCGGATGGGCTATACTACTTTACTGGATATTTTAGATACGTTGTGATTTTTCATATACCTTCAACTCTATATTCACGACAAACGCATGAATGAACAATCTATAAATAATTTGTAAATGTTGAATCGCTGTATGCGATTATTTGGGGTTAAAATTTGACTTTTTTGATTTTCATAGTTCCAAAATCGCATCAGGAATTATGAAAGAATGTGTTTTTTACAAAATATTCATAATTTATTTACTCATGCGTTTGTCGTGCTCTATATTTATTTTATTCCGTTTGTATTCTTAGATCATCATACTCATTTTATGGAGATAACAAAGACAATTTATCAATCCTGTACAAACAGAGGTACAGCGTGTTTTGCCTAACAGACAAAAACAGTTCGCCGGGCGGATCTTTCCAGAAAATGATACAACAAATTTTTAACAACAGATAAAGTATAACAATTACAAGATGTTATAAGATAGTGCTACGTGTATGCAATATCTTGTATCATTAAATCTTATTGCGACAGCCCCAATGCATGTCCTGTATACTGTCATCGTAGCGGCATATTTGATTGTACAGGACTGTGCATAAAAAAGCCTGACAGATAAGCAGGCTTCTTTTTATGTCAAAATGGAAATAGATGAAGAATTGACCGTATTCTGATGTTCTACTGAGTTGATGTAGTAGTTTCTGGTTCTGTGGTGTTCTGTGGTTCAACGCGGGTGACAACCGTTTCGATGACCTGTATATCACCAGTGTTGAACAGTACTTTAAGCTCTGAAGTGAGAAAGGTAAAACCATCTTCTTCAAAATATGTTTCGTCCGTAAATGTCTCAACAATATAGCGGTTGGAGGTACATTTTACCGTGACAACTTTTCCGTTGGATAAGGTGATAGTGGCGTCTGGCAACATTTGCTCTACAGTGGCTTCCACGGGTTCTGTTGAGGGTGGGCCTTCTGGGTCAGACGGTGTGTATTCCTCTGAATTGGATGTCTGCCGGTTGGGATCAGCATGTTCGGAATCTGGGATGGAAGGCTCCTGTGTGGCTTCTGAGGGTTCTTCTGTAGATTCGTTTGAAGTATTTTCTGAGGATTCTGTTGTCGGTTCTGTGGAGGTTTCTTCTTCTGCTGAGGTTGTAGTAGCGTTGGGATTGGCAAGAATTGTCACCTTTATGGTGCTTGTCACTGTGGAGCCAAGATAGTCAAAGGAGTATTCTGCCAGATAGGTGCCCGGTGTGTTTGTGTCTACGGCGGAGGAATCTACATAGATCATGGAGCGTTTGACTTCCATATTTTCAGCAGATTGAATGGCGCCAATATAATCGATCTCGTCGCCAGCATAGGAAACAATATCACTGATATGTACTTTCAGGTTGGAGGTAGTTTGTGGCTCTTTATTTGTGCTGCCATTGGAACCGGGCTTGACAGAACCAGTATGTGTGTTGGAAGCAGGCTTCTTGCCACAGGCTGTGATAAGACATGCTGCCGCCATGACGCAGATAAGAATTCGTGTGAATTTTTTCATAATACAATATCCTTTCTGTTGCTATATAGTTACAAATTGGTTTTCAGAAGTTATAATTCCTGATACTAACATTATGACACATTATACCGCAAAGAAAGAAGGCTTGCAAGTTTTTATTACTTAAGAAAGTATTAGATTTCATGGTTATTTTTACATAAATAGACATTAGTTTACATCATTGAAAAGAGTGAGGTTATTTAAAAAAGTATAACTTTTTGTAACTTTTATATTTTATCTACTGTTAATAGTCTGTTGTATCATTTTCTGGAAAGGTTCGTCTGGCGAACTGCCTGTTTTCCTCCGTCACCCCGCTCCCGCTTAGTGAAAAACGTAATGGATACTAAGCTCGTGAAAAACCTCGCTAACTCCTATCTGCCTGTTTTAGCAGGCGTACAAATCAGGATGTGAAATTTTATTTCACACTAGTGCCGACGTTTTTTCAATAGGTTTCTTGAGGAAAACAGCAGGAGGGCTACACGGACCTCTTCCGAAAATGATAAAAGAGCACTCATCCTACAAGATGTTATTAGATAGTGTTGCATGTATGTTATATCTTGTATAATTAAAACTTATTGTGACAGTTTTTTCTTATGTGTAGGGGCGCGTAGGGAAATTAGAAGCAAGAAAGAAAATGCATAAAAGTGGATAAAAAACCACTCCGAAAAAGTATACTTTTTCGGAGTGGTTTTTCTATGTGCTATTTTACCATATTTCATGGCTTTTGCAAGTACTTTTTTTATAGAATTTTATACAAAGTGCACAAATTCTCTCTAATGGGGCTGTCGCACTAAGTAATTAGTGCGCAGCTCCTTTTACTTGCAAAAAAATAA
>CAJUOO010000069.1 GCA_910588535.1 uncultured Lachnospiraceae bacterium
GTTTTTCACTAAGCGGGAGCGGGGTGACGGAGGAAAACAGCGGACGGGCTATACGAACCTCTCTCGAAAATGAATTTAACCGCCTTAAATATAAATATTACATTTTTATATTTCCGGGCTAAAAAGCTGATCATAGTTTATTTTTTTATAAAACAACCTCTCTATCTCCCGAAAGCTTACATTCCCTATTCCCAGTATCCACATCAGCTTTGTAAATACCGCCTCAAAATTCATATCATACGCTTCCAAATAAGGTATTCTTCCGCTCAATCGTTTTCCCACTTCATAAGTTGACAAATTACTTCCCTCATAAGTCACTTGCGTTGTCATAACAACAATTTTGGACCCTTCCCGGTACTGTCTCACCAATCTTAGAAAATCCTCTATCATACTGTCTGGTATACCTCCCACGCCAAAGCTCTCCACCACTATACCATCGTATTCTCTAAACACAGCTTCAAGAATCGCTGGATGAATCCCCGGCGTCAGCTTCAACGCATAGACACGCTGGCTCATGGAACGATAAAAGCTCACTTCCTCCTTTTTTAACTCCGAGGGAAGATAGCGCACAATCCTGCCGTGCTGCATAGATGCCAATTCAGGAAAATTTATGCTGGAAAATGCATGATAGCTAAAACTTTTTGTCTTCTTTGCCCTCGTTCCTGCAATCACCCTTCCGTCAAAAATCAGACAGACACCCTGACTCTTAGGATCGGCAGCATAGCTAATACTGTCATATAAATTTTTCTTGGCATCTGTGATCTCCATCTGAATTGGCTGCTGCGAACCTGTGAGCACAATAGGCTTAGAAGAATCCTGTATCAGATAAGAGAGCGCTGCCGCCGTATACGCCATAGTATCTGTTCCATGACAGACAACAAAGCCATCAAAGTTCTTATAATTCTTTTCAATCGCAGCTTCCAGCTTAAGCCAGACCAGACTGTCCACATTTGTGCTGTCCAGATTACAGATCTGTATTGTCTCTAATAAAATATCCGATTCCAGAGAAGGCAGATAAGAAAGGATCTGCTCCGCATCCAAAATTGGCTCCAACCCATATTCTGTTTTTATGGAAGCGATGGTACCTCCTGTAAATAACATTAATATCTTTCTCATATTTTCGCCACGTCAACCCGCTCTATCATAATATTTAAAATCTCTGTATCTGTCATCTTCATACCAACTCTGCCTATATAGCCCATGCTCTTAATGGTATCCTCCAGATCCTCTTGCACAATTCCCTCTCCCGGCTGGAAGGATACATGTTTCATCGCCATATAATGAGCGAGAATGGCAGCGTCCACCGCCGAGGCAATCTTAGCAGCACAGGAGGATTTTGCACCATCACAGACAATTCCGCCCACATTCCCTATGGTGTTGATAATGGTAAGACCAACCTCCTCATAAGTACCTCCGCGCAGATAGGTGATCGCCGCCCCTGCGCCGCACGCAGCGCTGACAGCCCCGCAATATGCCGAAAGGCTTCCAATATATTTTTTCTGATGAATAGAAATCAAATTTGCCACGACCAGAGCTCTGTATAACTGTTCCTTGGTTGCCTCATACTCCTTTGCGTACTCTATCACGGGCAAAGATACCGTCATACCCTGATTTCCACTGCCGGAATTAATCACCACCGGCATAGAGCAGCCGCCCATTCTAGCGTCAGAACCCGCCGCCGCCTTCGCTCTAGCGCGCGTGCGCACATCATTTCCAAATACATCCAGCAGAGTGCGCCCAATCTGTGCACCATAGGGATGAATCACTCCCTCCTGCGAGATCGCAGTATTCTTCTCTATCTGATCGTGAATTATCTCCTGCACATCATCAAGAATAAGAGTGTCTGCAAAAATTAAAATATCTCTCACATTCAACAGTGATTTATCACCCTTCTCCACTGCACTTTCACTGATCTTATGCTCATATATAATCTGGTTATCCTTCACTATCTTTGTGATCAACGTGTGGCGGTTGATAATTGTCACCTCCGCGCTGTGCTCTTTTGTATATACCTTTGCCACAATATATAGATTTTCTACTCCCTCCTGAAGCGAGCATTTGCAAAAACCTTGTTGCACTAACTTCTTCGCTCTACAAATATCTGCTTCTGTCACATCCTCCAAAACCTCTAATTCTCTAGCTGCATCTCCTCCGACAACCCCCAGCACTGCCGCTACATCAATCCCCTTCAACCCTCCGGAGTTTGGCACTGTGACACCCTTCACATTTTTAATAATATTTCCACTACAACACATTTCCATGCGCTCTGGCATCTCACCAAGAACCTCTCTCGCCTTTGCCGCCGCATAAGCAATCGCTATCGGCTCTGTACAGCCAAGAGCCGGAACTAACTCATCCTTTAATATCATAACGTATTGATCATATATACGTTTTTCAAGCTTTTTTTCCATAATCTTCTCCACCTGTATTCCAATAAACTTTCTTCTTATATTTTCTTTAAATCTCATACGTTCTCCACAAAACTTATCTCGCCGTGGGGTACGAATTTCCCTACATGCCCCTGCACATAAAAAAAGGATCACTCCGCTGAAATACTTTTCAGCGGAGAATCCCACGCCATTTAAATATGAACCTGTGCTTCATCATGTCTTGACACTGCATTGTATATAAGTCATCACATAGAAAGAATTACCTTAAGCCTTTGTGCACGCCGCAGCAAGTATCCAATCTGCCCGGCATGTTATCTAACATTAAACCTTTAACTTAAACTGTCCTACCAGATGCTCCAAATTCTCCGACTGTGCTGATAGCTCTTCGCTTGTAGCCGATGTCTCCTGTGCTGCTGCCGAGTTGCTTTGAATCACTTCTGATATCTGCTCAACACCTAATTCAAGCTGCTTCATGGACTCTGCCTGAGAGATACAAAGCTCACTTATCTCATGTGTGGAGCTCGCCAACGACTTAATGCCATTAATTACCGATTCAATCGCCGATGTTGTCTTAATTGTAATGTTATTCCCTTCTGCGATCTCCTGAATAGAATTTTCAATTAATCTCTTTGTATTAATTGCCGAATTTGCACTATCTGACGCAAGCTTGCCAATCTGATCTGCCACTACGGCAAATCCTTTTCCTGCCTCTCCTGCTCTCGCTGCCTCAATGGATGCATTTAATGACAGAAGATTCGTCTGCGCCGCTATATCTTCAATCTCCGCGATAATATTTGCAATTTCCTTGGAGGTATCATTGATGCGGCCCATCGCATCATTAAGCTGTTTAATATCCTCATTGCTCTTCTCCGCCTCTGTCTCAAATTCCTTTGCATTGAGATAAGACTTATTCGCCTGCTCTGAGCTGTGAATAACAGCTTCTGTAATGGTCTGGATGGTTGCTGTCAGCTCTTCTACAGATCCTGCCTGATCCGTGGCCCCCTCAGCGAGCGATTGCGCACTCTCTGCCATCTGTCCCGCTCCTAAAGCAACCTGCTCCGACGCTTCATTGATACGGCCCATTGTATCACTTAAGGAATTTGTAAACATAGTGATCGCATCCTCTAATGCCTTAAAATCACCCTTAAATTCTATATTGGTCGAAACATTAAAATTACCTGCTGCAACCTCAGTAAGCGCCTCAGTAAGCTCTGCAATATAAGCTTTGATCATCTCCGCTGCCTCAGAGAAGGAATCTGTCATCTCACCGATCTCATCGGGATACATGCTCTCGATATCTACATTCAAATTACCTTTGGCAAGCTCAGCTGATGCATTTTTGACCTTAATAATAGGCTCTGAAAACATCCGTGACACGCTTCCCGCCAACTTCATGGATATCACAATCGCAACAATGATCACAAGAAGCATAACACCGATAATACAATATGACTGTAAAGTAAGATTGCTAGAAACTCTATTCCCATTCTCAACGTTCAGGTCAATCAAACCTTCCACCGCGTTTGTAAGCTGCTTCAAGGTTGGCTTGCCCTGTGTCATCAGCATTTCAATTGCTTCTTCATTCTTATTTTCTGTGGCAAGCTGCCGCACTTCCTTAAAAATAGCTCGGTATGTTGGAAGCAGCTCATCTATCGTAGCTATATACGCCAATTCTTCCTTGGTCACACAATGCTCTTTTACTACCAACAGAGCTTCATCCGTCAGCTCCTTCACCTCATCTAATTCCGTTCCTGTCGTCCGTAAATCTGCCTCATCCTCCAAGAAAATCAATTCTCTTACCAATGCTGGCTCTTTATTCAAATATGTACTGAAAATACCAATCTCGCCCTGAGAAAATCCATTGCTGACCAACGCCTTGCTATAGCTTGTGTCCGCATATAACAAAATAAACAGACCAACAATTCCTGATAAGCTGGCGAGGATTACTACCAGTGTAAAGCAAAATTTTAACTTTCTTTCCACCTTCATCATCTTGATTTTTTCAATCATAGCTCTTTTGTCCTCCCTTGCAGATACAATCTTTCCTACACATCCTTCTCTCAGTACTACACTTCTTCACTTTCATTCGCTTAGATACAATACGATATTCTCCTGTCAAGGTTCCTGTTTTTAACAAAATTTATCATTTGCTAAAGGCTTATTTATTATAACATTTTTTTAACAAAGATACAACCTCTTTTCAGATTGTTTTAAATTTTTTTAAACAAATTATAAAAAAAGTCTAAAAAAATGCAGCGGATCATCTGCTTTGCAAATCACCCGCTGATTTTTTTACTTTTTTCTATACAAATATATCATCCTATAATACTTCAGGCAATCTGCCCTCCCATTCTCTATTTTGACGTACACGGATTGGTAAAGGCAGGATTAAATGCATAGAAGTTTCTTGCATCCAGATTATCCTGCACAATGCGAAGCCCTTCACCAAAACGGGAAGATTGAAGTAAAATATGTTATATCATAATTCCCTCAAATTATTGTACCTCACTCTTTCCTGATTAATCGTCAAATGTTCCATGTTATTTCAATATTACCATCTGCAATTCGAATCACTTTGATAAGTGTATCAACTACCGCCTGTCTGTCCTCAAAAGAGAGCGTTTTCCATGTTTTTAAATGGTTGGTTATCTGCTTCAATCTGCCCCCTGTATCTATGATATTCGCAGTAACGATTTCCTTCTGCAAGGCTTTTCGTTCTGCATCCAATTCTGATACTTTTTCATCTATGTACTTTATCAGAACACTGCTTGCCCCGGATACTTTGGAGAGAAGTTCTTCGATTTCTTCCTCAACCTGTATCAGACGGATTTCTTTCGTCATGTTTTTTTTGTGGAATGTATACATTCCCTTTTCCCCGGTATCAGTTACATAGGAAAGCTTTTGAAATTCCGACAGCTTTTCTTTGATTGCACCAAGCATATATTCCTCCAAAACGTCCGCATAAACCGTACAGCCTGCCCCAGTACAGTTGCCTCCACAGCTTCCCGACTGACTGCAAACAAAATAACGTCCCCATTTTGTCTTTGCCTTGCGGATTGTCAACGCATAACCGCAGTTGCCGCACTTTACCTTGCCAACAAGCCACGAGTTTTTTGGCTTACAAGTCTTTGTGGACTGCCTATTGTTCAGACACCGCATCCGGCAGGCTAACCACGTCTTAGAGGGAATAAAGCCTTTGTGTGGTGCAAGCACAATCTCTTTATCAGACAGGTCACTTTGCTTTCTTGAAGTGGAAACTCTCCCCTTATAGAGATAGCAAGCGTTGTAACCTGTGAAATCACTTGCCGGGTTATAAATATTTGCACCTTGGCTTCGAAAAAACTGGTACACGTCAATATCTGCTTGCACATACACGGGATTGCGGAGCATTTCACTGATACGGCTGGTATTCCAGCTAGCACCACGAAGATTTTTTATCTGGTGTTCATTCAAATACCTCACAATATCTCCGAGGGAATTGTCTGTGTCTGCATACATAAAATAAATCAATTTTAACTGTTCGCTTTCCTCCGGGATTTCCTCATACATGGAAGTGCGGACATTGTCAATGACAGTGCTTGTCAAACGATAACCGTAGGGAAGCCTTCCGCCCATGTAAAAACCACGCTTGGATCTTGCATAATAAGCGTCAATGACCCGCTTTTGTATCGTTTCCCGTTCCAGTTGGGCGAACACAATACAGATATTCAACATAGCTCTTCCGATTGGCGTGGATGTGTCGAATTTTTCCGTGGAGGAAACAAACTCCACATGATATTTCTGAAAAATTTCCATCATATTTGCAAAATCCAGAATGGATCGGCTGATACGGTCAAGTTTATAGACAACCACCCGCTTGATTTTCCCTGTACGAATATCATTCATCATAGATTCAAAACCGGGACGATTGGTGTCCCTGCCTGAAAATCCTTTATCTGAATACTCCATATAGGCTTCCCCGTGGGTTTCGTATCTACAATATTCAAGCTGACTTTCTATTGATATACTGTCCTTTTTTTCGATTGACTGCCGCGCATACAATGCGTCATACATTCCATCTACCTCCTAAAGCATAAGACACAATACCCAATCAAACAGATGATATGGTTTAAAGAAATATTCTTCAAAAAACTTATACATATTTTTTGAAGATCTGACAAAGCTGCGCCTCGATTTCCTGTCGGGTTTCCTGCTCTAATTTTTTCTGGAAGGTAGGGTAGATATTGATAACAGTCAACTTCATTTTATCTTTGTGAATCTGGATATCGGGTGTAGGAGAGCTATCTGTTTTTATCATGAATGTTCTCCTTTGATGGTTTCCCTAGATTGTATGAGAAGCGGCAAGTACACTATAACAATATGTTCCAGTTATTTATAGTGGATTCGACAAAAATCCAGATCGTCAAGAGTTTAAAAATGGAGATTTTTCCGCGCTCTCTGCGAAAAACTTCCACTCGGCCCTTGACGGTCTGGATAGTCGGAGCAGAATAAAATACTGATTGTTTTCGGTGGGAAAATGAGCTATACTTGTAAGTAGCAAATTAGAATCGGTAGAGCCAAAAAACTTATAATATGGAGATTATACGTATGTTTAAACCCGGTACATATGAATATGGATTAAAACAGGTGATTTATCAGAACAAGAAATCATTAAAATATTTAAAAAGGCAAACAGTAAAATTACCAAGGAAATTCATGATTCTCGTATTCCAAAAGGACTAAACATGAAAAAATATACCGGCCCGTTTGGTCGTTCCACGCCAGATACAAAACCGCCGGAATATGATTATATCTATTGGTTTAGCCATAGGGTAAGCAATCTTTTTTGGAGCTTTACCCCAATCGAGAAAAGAATGGTCGCCTAAAGTTTACAGATGAGGGGATCATCTGGAATTTGTATGTTGATCTTTTAAGTAACTATCCCAAAAAGCTATCCAAAGATGATCCCATTCAAGAGTTTGGCAGCAGAGTTATGCAAGAATTATTCCAGACACTTCCATGCGAGAAGGTATTTATTAAGAAATATGCCCCAGGTGAAAACAGGCTTTAGTCAACAATCCCGCAGCAAAGAATTTTCAGATGCCCTATCACCCCCCTGTCATGTCTTTTAGAAAACCCATGCCTGCCGCCACTGCTATGCCTGCCCGGATACCTCTGGTTTTGGAATAGTCTTTACACCAAACATAAAATAAAGGATATGAAACACCCACACGCAGGCAAGGACAACCCTTCCAACCGGAACCTGATCCATCATGATAAATCCCACTGACATCATAAGCGTAACTGTTACCATGATCTTAACTTTCGTTTTCCGCGTCATGCCCCTGCCTTTCACATAGCTATCCAAATTGTTTCTGTACAGCTTTGTCCCAGTAAACCAAAGATTCAGCCTTTCCGAACTTCTGGCAAAGCAGAATGCCGCAAGCAGAAGAAATGGGAACGCAGGCAGAAGCGGAAGAACCGCACCTAACGCGCCCAGTCCTACACCTATGCATCCTAAAACCATATATAAAATCTTTTTAAACCTCATTGTATTTCTTAAGTCTCCTTTCCTCTTTCTTTGTTTCCAGCACATGGTGCACTGCTGCCATTGGATGGCAGAATATCATCCTTGGTCCAGAAAACCGCATGACTGCTCGGATTTTCTCCCTCATTTCACTGCCAATCTCTGGATTGGCATATTCATAACAGTGAACCTTACAGTTGGAGCAGAATGTCTTAGTCTCCATAAACGGGCATTTATCACTTCTTTGTCTTGCGTATGTCTCAAGAGCTGCACATTCCGGGCAAAGACCATTTTTCCTCCCGTGCTGTTTCCTGCAGTAAAGCGCGATCATCTCCGACACCATTGCTTTTTCCCGCTCACGCTTTGTCTGAATATTATTTGTCATCTTCTCATCCTCCGATTTAAAAAGCTCTTTTTATCTGGACAGGCTTTCCACAGTTCCATACTTATGCATTTGAATTGCGCAACTGCCGGCTACTCATGCAAGCACAGCTACTTAGCTCGTTGCTCACAGAAATACACGGCGTCGGCAATCCTCATGGTTGACTGTCTGTGCGACACCAGCAGTACCGTTTTTCCCTCCTGTCCCTCCCGCAGGGATTTTAGTATGACTGCCTCATTTAAGCTGTCAAGGTTGCTGGTAGGCTCGTCAAGAAGCAGGAAAGGCGCGTTATGCAGGAATGTCCTTGCCAGCCCCAGCCGCTGTCTTTCCCCACTCGAAAGCGTATCCCCAAGCTCCCCTACAGACGTATCATACCCTTGCGGCAGCCCTATGATAAAATCATGGATGGAGGCTTTCTTGCATGCCTCTTCCACTTCAGCGTCCGTCGCGTCCAGCTTCGCGATCCTTAAGTTGCTCCCTATACTGTCGTGGAACAGATGCGTTTCCTGTGTCATAAAGCTTTCCATATCTCTTAAATTCACCGTGTTTATTCCGGCAATATTCCTGCCGGAAATCTCCACACTTCCATTTCCCACTTCCCAGAAACGCATGAATAACTTTAACAACGTGGATTTCCCACTTCCACTTCTTCCAACAATCCCGGTGATCTTTCCTTTCTGAATTTCCAGAGACACACCATCAAGGATGCTTTCCTCCCCATAGGAAAAGCTGACATTTTTTGCGGCGGCGCCTTCAAAAGTCAAATTTTCCCGGCCTGCCACCTCCTTCACTGCAGGCATTTCATCTAAAATGTCCAACACACGGTTCCCAGCAGCAAAAGTATTCTGCAGTGTGCTCCCCAGATTCGCGAGTGCCACAGCAGGACCAAAGGAAGAAAACAGGGCAATAACTGGAATAAGTACCCCAACAAAATCTACTTCTGCCTTTTGATACAACATTGCAGATACAAACAACATACACAGGTCAGACATCAGGATTGCCGTATTCGTTACCGCCATATTCCTCCCTGTGGTACACTTCATTCGTCTTTCAATTTCCAAAAGTGCATCTGTCCTTTCATTCATCTGTATCAGACGTTCTCTGCCTTGACCGTACTGTATTGTTTCAGAAATTCCCCGCAGGCTGTCAAGGACGAAACTGCTTAAGTTTCCCGATCCTGCACGGAATATCATACTATCTCTTCCGCTTACTTTTGAGATGACAGTTGGTATTACAATCCCCACTGCCAGATATGCCAGAAACGCCATAATCCCCAGCACAGGGTGGAAGGAACCGATAAACAGGCACATAATAACAGTATAAAAAAATGCGATTGCAGCAGGGGAAATGGTGTGCGCATAGAAAACCTCCAGCAGCTCGATATCCGAGGTAATGACCGAGATCAAATCTCCTTTGTCCCTGTCATCCAACTTCGCCGGACAAAGCTTTCGTAATGCGACAAACACCTTATCACGGATCAGCGCAAGCAGCTTAAACGCAATAAAATGGTTACAGGACTGCTCTGCATAACGCAGGACTGCCCTCAGCGCAGCAAACAGAACCACACTGGCAAATATGCCTTTCAGCCCAAAAGGCGTATCGACACCAAGCAGCTCAAGCACGGCATAACCGCCGAAAACTGTGATAAATGATGCGCACAAATGACCTGTAAGCCCCATAATTACCGCAAGAACCATAAATCCTGCAAGAGGCTTCACAAGGCATATCAACCTTGCCATAATCACAAATCCGCCACGTCTTTTCATATATCTGCACCATCCTTTCCGCCGTTCCAGCCTTTTGCGCCATCAAAATGCCCTTCCATGTATCCCCTTTGGATATTCCCGTAATTTTCAAGGCTCTGCTGCGTGTTCCACAGCTTTGCATAAATACTACTCCCTGCCAGCAGCTCCTCATGACTGCCCCTTTCCACCACGTTCCCTGCGTCCATCACATAGATGTTATCTGAAGCAGTCACATTGGCAAGGCGGTGGGAAATGAGGATCACCGTTTTCTGCCCCGCCAGCGCATGAATTTCCTGCATAATATCATTCTCACTCTCTATATCAATATTGGATGTAGCTTCATCAAAAATATACACAGGGCTGTCATGGAGAAGTGCCCTCGCTAACGCAATCCTCTGGCGCTGTCCTCCTGACAGGTTCGAGGCCTTTTCTGTAAGAAGCGTATCAAGCCCATCTTCGGATCTCAAAAAGCCTGCCATATTCACCCGCTCCAAAACCTCCCAAAGCTCCCGATCAGAGGTGTCTGGCTTCCCCATCTGAAGATTCTCCCTCACCGTACCTTTAAACAAATAACTCTGGTAGCTAACATATGTAATGTTTTTCATCAATTCCGATTCCCTTATATCTGCCAGCTCCCGGCCGCCGATTGTTACCATGCCACGGCTGCCACGGTTTCTCCCCACTAAAATTGCCGCCAAAGTGGATTTTCCGCAGCCGCTCTCGCCGACAATGGAGACAAATCCTCCTTTCGGGAACTTCATGTCTATACCATGCAGAATTTCCCTCTCGTCATAAGAAAACCTCAGTCCGGTACAGATAATATCACCGTCCGGCGGAAAACATCCCGTTTTCTCTTCTGTCTCAGGCAGGTCCAACAGACGAAAAATCTTGTCACTTGCCGCGATGCCGTTCATTGCCACATGAAAGAAACTTCCAAGCTGTCGCATGGGGATAAAAAAATCCGCGGAAAGAAGGATGATCAGAAGACACCCCGAAAGCGTCACATTTCCTGCACGAAATTGTGTCGCTGCCATAATTACCCCTAATGCTGCGCCCCCATAAGCAATTACGTCCATGATCGTGATCGAATTAAGCTGCATCGTCAAAACTTTCATGGTTATTTTACGGAACTTTTCCGCCTCACGGTTCATCTCCCCGTTTTTAAAATCATCCGCCTGATAAATTTTAAGAGTGGTAAGTCCCTGCAGATTTTCCAGAAAGGTATCTCCTAAAGCCGTGTACTGTCCCCAATAGTTTGACAGCAGTTTCTTCGCCCATGTCTGCACCGCTGCTATTGAAACGGGAATGAGTGGCACGCAGATAAGCAGGACGGCAGCGGACGACACATTGACAAAACACAGATATATGAACAAGGTCAGCGGGGCAAGCATTGCATAGAAAAATTGCGGAAGATATGACCCGAAGTAAGTTTCGAGCTGCTCCACACCTTCCACCGCCATCTGCACCACTTCCGATGTTTTCACCTGCCCATTGTAAGAAGCGCCCAACCGCAGGAGCTTTTCATATATTTTCTCACGAAGTATTTTTTTTACCATCTTTGACGAGAGATATCCCATACGGCTTGAAAGGAGTGTGCAGAAAAAACGGATCATAACTGCTGCCACTGCTATAGCTGCAGTTATAAGCCCACTGCTTTTATCTGCTGTTTTATAGAAAAGAGAAGCAAGCAGACCTGTCACTGCCGTCATTATGGCAATATTCGCCACAAGGGAACACCACTGGGCCGCCACATTGCCTGCTATGTATTTTTTGCTTTCGCTGACTGTCCCGATCAGCCTTTTATTGATCATCATAATTTTACCTCCACAACTATTCTTTTATAGGTAACACGTTCTCGATCCTGTCCGTCTGTGCCTTTTTCTTACACAAAAAAACCATGAAAAAACACATCCTTTTATTTCTCTAACATTAGTTAGAAATAACTAACTAATATTCTTAAAAAATGCAGCTATTTTATGTTAGTAGCCGCTAACTTATTTCCAAGTATACCTCTTATATCCTGATTTTGTCAATAGGGAAAAAACTACTTGCCGAAGCTTCCATTATCATAAGTCTTATTGTGACAAGGCTTTGAGCATTGTCATAGCCAATAATCGCCCTGCGTATAAAATAGCCTGTGTTTATCAAAACCTGCCTTTAGATAACAATGCCCTACATTGATTGTCCAAACAAAATAATCTTTATCATGCACTAGACTGTATAGATCATTATAAACAAATTTCGGCGCATTTTGGTAACGATTGACTGGTGGCGTGGAACACAGAATACAAACAAAAAAATGGCTGAAACCCACGGCTTTGCGGAGTGTGCGGATATATGTCCTAGTAATTGTATTTTGTGCATTTTATTTACTACAATCTTTCCGATTTGCTTCACCAAATCTCTGATAATGCACTATCTCCCTCTCTCTTAGATAGCGTATGGGATCACATACATCGGGATCTTTTACCAGCCTTAATATATTGTCATAGGTAGAGCGTGCCTTCTGCTCTGCAGCCATATCCTCATGCAGATCGGTGATGGGATCACCCTTTGACTGAAATTCACAGGCATTAAACGGAACACCTCCCGCAGACTGAGGCCACAATCCAAGAGTATGATCCACATAATAATTGGCAAAACCAGAATTTCTAATCTCCTCCGGTGATAGATTTCTTGTGAGCTGATGAACGATCGTGCTGACCATCTCCATATGCGCCAGCTCTTCTGTACCTATATTGGATGTGAGACTGCACATCTAAAATTACTTGAAAATACAAAGCATTTATGACACATCATTTATAAAAAAGTGGCAGGATTGCTCCCGCCATTTCCTATATTGAAAACTGTTTGACTTCTTCCTGTGTAAGCTCTGCCAATTTCTTTCCACATTTCTTTGCATATCTTGACAGCTCAAGCAAATTCACATGACAAGATGGTGCATTAACATATGGATTGGGCTGTTCAAAGTAGCTTTGTGCCAGAACATGATTTTCCATGAATTTAGGTCTCGTTCCATTCATAGTGATACACCTCCAATAGATTTTTTGCTTGTTCCTCGTCAATAAAGAACTGGTACTGATGAAGCATTCCCAAATATTCCGCATGGAATACATCTATATAATGCTTTAATAATTCAGCATTAGCGGCAAAACCATGAATAGCTCCTTCATATCCCCATTCAATAGATTTATCGGCAGCTATGGCAAAAAGATGGCCACCTACTCCAATATATTTCTGACTGCCAAACTCATATCTGTTGTTATGGGGAGCAGTGCAAGCCCAATGAAGATAAGCGGCGTGGGAGTCCTCGTCGTTTCTGACACCTACCAAGCCTTGAATAGTATTATCATCCTTTAGGGCAAGAGCATATACTTCGACATTCTTTGGTATCTCGTTCCAGTTAATATGCCAATCGTTGGCTTTCTGGAATTTCTTAAGGTAAGTACGGCTTTCAATTTTGAATACGACAGTTTCCTTGATATCGCCTGTCACAGTGTCTTTCAGACAGGGAACGATTTCATCTATCCAAATGTCAATACAACCTTGTTCAATTGCTATCATGTAATCCCCCTTTATATATTATGTGTGCTTGATTCATACTCATCTCGTAAGAACATTAGGATCGCAGGTAAATCAATTTCAGAAAACTTGTGTGCATGAATAAGGTCCTGAATCTCATTCTTACTCGCCCAATGAATATCTGCTGAACTAGCAGAGAGCTTCCCATTATTTTTCATACATATCTACCTCTACAAATACAATTTTCCCTAATAAAATTATACCATATTTTTATCATTTTCTCAATCTGTATTGCTTGTTGTATGCTCTAATATATGGCGGATATGAAAAAAAGTTGCGCTTGTTACTGTCATTCAAAGGCAAAAACAGGAGTTACAGACAACTGCTGAGAGCGAAAGGCAGAGGTTCAAGAATTTCGCAAGTTTAAGCAGATGGCAGAAAAGTTTCTCGCTGAGCATGGCTTAAAGGATTATTTCAGAAAAGTATTCATACATTTTAATAATCAGGAACTTTAGGAGCAAATGGTGCTTGAAACAGATAAACATAGAACTATAAAAAAGGAGAATTTGATAAATATAACACTTGATGCAACACAACAAAAGGAATTGAAGAAAACGCTAAAATGTGGTATTTACAAAGAACTACATAAACGGAATATTTTGACAGATACACAACTAAATAGCTTGCTTGAACGTAATTCTTAGAAAATTATTTACCCATCACCACACCACTTCCATTTTTATACTGTAGGTGGTGATGTGTCAGCCTATCAAAAGGAGGATACACAGAATGATAAAAAATAAACTTAGAGTTGCCGCATATTGTAGAGTTTCTACCGATAAGGATGACCAGATCAATTCTTTAATCAGCCAGCGAAAATACTTTGCAGATTATATTACACACCATGATGACTGGGTTATGATTGATGTGTATTATGATGAGGGTATCAGTGGTACGCAGACCAAGAAGCGTGCCGGTTTTAATGCTATGATTGAAGAAGCTATGCAAGGTGGAATTGACCTTATCCTGACCAAGGAAGTATGCCGATTTGCAAGAAATACTGTAGATACTCTGTCCTATACCCGAAAGTTAAAGGATATCGGAGTTGGCGTCATTTTTACCATTGATAACATTGATACTAGAGATTCGGATGGTGAGCTTCGTCTGACTATTATGGCAAGTATCGCACAGGAAGAAAGCCGTAAGACTTCACAGCGTGTGAAATGGGGACAAAAGCGCCGGATGGAGCAAGGAATTGTCTTCGGTAGGGATTTGATTGGTTACAATGTCCGTAATGGGGAGCTTACAATTAACGAAGAGGATGTTCCTATTGTCCGTGCTATTTTTCATAAGTACACCAACGAGGGAAAAGGTACTCATGTGATTGCAAGGGAACTATCCGAGGAAGGATTACATCCCAAGCGAGTTAAGTTGTGGTCTGCTACCGTTATTCTCAGAGCTTTGCGAAACGAGAAATATGTGGGTGACTTGTGTCAGAAGAAAACCTTTACGCCTAACTATCTGACACATGCAAAGAAGTATAATCGAGAGAATGAAGAAATGGTTTATTTGAAAAACCACCACGAGCCTATCATTGATAGGGATTTATGGAACCGGACACAGAAGGAGCTTTTAAGGCGTGCTCCTACAGAGGAAATGAAGTCTAAGTACAGCAATCGTTATTGGTGCAGTGGTAAACTCTATTGTGGAATGTGCGGTCAAAGATATGTTAGCCGTACCAAGAAGCTAAAAAACGGCACCACCTATAAGGCTTGGCGTTGCTTTGCGGCGGCAAATCATGGAACCAGTAAAGTATCAGAGGACGGTGGAGTGATTGGCTGTGACAACGGTTCTATCAATGAGCGAGCATTACTTACTTGTGTACATTATTGTATCTGCCAGCTACAGACCAATCAGAAGAAATTGAAGAAGGAAATCCTACAAGAAATCAAGACCATGAAAGGTATCACGGACAAGAAGCTTGATACAAAGCGTATTACAGAGAGAATGGAAAATCTGAATACCAAGAAGCATAAAGCCATTGATTTGATGTTGGATGGATTGATTACAAAGGCAGATTTACAGGAACAGACAAAATGGTACGATGAACAGCTTGCTGAGCTTTCAAAACTGCTTTCCAACTCACAGAGTAAGGACAAAGAACAGACAAAGCAGATTGATGTATTTGAACAGTACATTACTACTTTGGCTGAGATTATGACCTTTGATGAAACTAATGAAACCCTGTATCGTGAGATACTGGATAAAATGGTTATTTACCACAACAACATCGTAGAGGTCTGGCTAAAATGCGTTCCCTTCGGCATGAAGCTGACCATTCATTCCTATGGTAAGAATGAGGACTATACAACAGATATTCTTAATATGGAAATCATTGAAAATTCTTAAAGATCGGGCTGTTGCATTAAAAAACATATACAGGATATTATAATATCTTGCAGGATGAATTTTGTTTTATCATTTTCAGAAAAGGTCCATATAGCCCATCCGCTGTTTTCCTCCGTCACCCCGCTTGCGCTTAGTGAAAAACGTAACGGATACTAAGCTCGTGAACTACCTCGCTAAGTACCGACGTTTTTCAATAGGTTCCTTGAGGAAAACAGCGGATGGGCTATACTACTTTTATTGAATCGTTCAGATACGCTGTGATTCTGCATATATTTG
>CAJUOO010000070.1 GCA_910588535.1 uncultured Lachnospiraceae bacterium
CTAATTGCAATACAGTTGTATGTCGCTGTATGTATTGCAATCCCTTCTTTTTTCTTAACGAAATATTTTGTATTCTTGTTTATATTTAAACAATTCTTTTCTCGTTTGTCCTTTTTATAGATAACTATATTTTTAATATACTATTTGAAAAAGCATTGTGTTTTTTTGCTGTTTTGGAGTATAATAAGCATGAATATTACTATATAGCTTGAGGAGGAAGATCTTAGTATAAGCAATTTCATTAATTTCTCATTTACAATCTCATATTTGGAAAATATTGTAAACTATTCTGTATTCTTTTTCACCATATAATGACAATTAATACAACAGAGCATATAATGATGTAAAATAATACACATTATAATCTGTATTACCTACTATATTATTGGTAAGATTTAGATAGTATATGGAGGTGCGAACACATGGATCGGAACAAAAAAGGATTAAATGTAGAAATAGGGAAACGGCTAAGAGAGGTTAGAGATAATCTGGGTTATACACAATTTCAATTTGCAGAAATTTTAGGTGTGGGAGAGGAGCATTATCGAAAGATTGAGCTGGGTGCCAGTGGATTGACAGTTCAGAAAATTAGGCTTTTATACGACCACTTAAATATTGATGCCACATATTTGATAGCAGGAGAAAAGAAGGAAGGCTCAGATATTGATTATTTTCTCACAAATTGCACTAATGTGGAGAGAAGAGAAATTATGCATAGAATGTTTGAATATATGGAAAGAATACTTAATAAAGAATAAAATTAAAAACAATACTGTATCTAGTTAAAGCTTATAAATTGACCAGATACAGTATTATTTTTAAACTTTTTTGGACCAATGAAAATATTTATATAATAGATCATATCCTTTTCCCACTAGCAGAAATAAAAACAATACTGTTCCAGTCATCAGAAAGGAAATATTATCAGGTACATTTCCCATCATAATATAGTGTGTTCCTGTTATCCAATATACAAACTCTCTTACAAGATAGATTAACAAAGTATGGCTCGCAAATAAGGGAAGGGAATGTTGGCCGTACCATTCTAAAAGACGACATCTGTTTATAACAAATGAAAACAGTACAACTGCCATAATTCCAAAGATCATTGACGCGAGGAACAAGGAGACTGTTCCATATATAAGATTACAGATATTTACATAGCCATTTAAAAAGGCACCAAAATAAATATTGAGAAAACATGCAGAAGGTATTAGTAAGTATGCCCATTTGGAAGCCTTCTCTATAAGATTATATTTTTTGGTCAGAAAGCCAAGGATATAGCAAAAGGCTCCAATACAAGCTGAGTCCATATGAAAGGGTATTCTGCCGGTCAAGGGAATGTACGGCTGAATTCGCCACAGATTGCTGGCGATCGGTATTAACAGCAAAGCAGCGAAAAGCTGGAGCAAAACAGGTAATCTGTGACATAATTTATACCATATAAAAAAATAAAACTCTGCCCAAAATAAGGATGCAAGAAACCAAACTTGTCCAATATACAGATTAATAGGCTGCATAAAAAGAAAACAATGTTTAAGCTGCGAAATCCATCCATCATCAAATATAACAGCTCGGTAGGAAGGAATTAACATGCAGATTAGAAATCCTATCGCAGTAATTATAAAATATGGAAGAAGTCTTTGATTTGTTTTTTTTGTGACATAAGAAGAGAAACTACCTTTTATATCCTTTGCACACATGCCTGCCAGAAAAAAGAAGAGAGGCATATGAAAGCTGAAGATCCAATTAAATAAAAAAGAGTTTCCTGTTACAATATGGCCAAGAACAAGGAAAATTAAGGCGATTCCCCGTGCTATATCAATATAATAGGTTCTATTATTTTGAACAACAGTATTATAAGTTTTATTATCTTTCATATTGTAAACTGCCAATATCCTTTCGATATAATTTCATTATATTCTAGTTTTGTATCAGACTATAAAATTAGTATTTCCATATGAAAGGAGAATCAGTCAATAAAAAAGGAAACTGTACCGCAGATAGCGGAATATAGTTTCCTTATTGGTATATTATAATATATTTGAAAAATTGTTTCTTTTACATATCTTGTTTCATGTGATGATGATATGATGCTTCTGTTATCTATTTTGACGCAAATCATTCACAAAAGAGCTTTTATACAATTATAAGAAAATATCATTCAAAATATTTTGTAAAATGCATTTATGACAATGTATCACATATCCATTTATTAAATATATCCATTAAAGATCATACCAGAATAAACAGAGATCTGATAAGGATTATTAAATGGACGTATTGGATTAGGGTATGATATCATAGTTTTTTTAATATAATTCATCGGGTCCAGAGAAATATGTTCCATCTGCCGCAGAAGTGCATTGCGGAAGGTGGTAATCTGTTCCGAATTGGATTCCATGGTTCCGTTCTCAACAGCGCGGATAATTTGTTCTTCGTCAGGTTGTAAAGTACCATCTTCCTGAACCATTAATCCACTGGAATCCAGCGTATCACGAAAGCGCTTGGTAATATAATTTAAATCCTTCAAAAGCTTGTTGCTAACAATATTTTCTACTATATTATCAGAAGAGGTGTCAGCGATGGCATGAAGGGAATTATAGCTGTCAGCCAATCGTGTCATATTTCGTATTACTGTTTCAGTTGAGCGCTTCATGCCAATCTCTACAGGAGTTCCCGGCTCAGTCAGACCTTTGAGGGAGACAGAGTAGGTATTACCTATGGAGAAGGTATTGGACGGAGAGGAGGATTCCAGACCGTTGATTCGTACTTGAGCGTTCGTCGGAGGCTGGCTGGTGTGATTTAAGCCAAAGAAATCAACACTCCCCCTTGCTTTGCTAGAATTATCATCACTGATCTTAAAAGCATAGCCGCGATATTCATGAAATCCGGGCTGTACTGCACTGATCTCTAAAGCGCTGCTTCCATTTCCATCTTTTAAGACACGTGCGGCTACACCGATATTTGAGCGGTTTACTAGATGTGCAAGCTTCTCCTGTATCTGTAGATTTGTATGATTTTCAGCAACTTTAAACTGAAATTCATATGAGCTGTCACCAACTGTCAGATCAAAGGAATATTGATCTGGTGTGAGATCCAGACGATTTGAAGCAACAAAATCGCCAGTATTCACCTGTGCGGTGGCAAGCTGAGTCACGTCGATCTGGTAGGCACTGCCCTCTTCTTCAGATGATGGGTCATCTCCTATATATTCTGCTTCCACGAGCTCCTCGTCGGAGGAATAAGCAGCCTTCTGCATAAAAGCAGACTCTTCCTCGCTGACGGTATCCAGCAGAACATTGCGAAATGCACGAGAGCTTTCTTTTAGATCAATAGCGAGGCATTGAACATGCTCTGTCAGATTAATCTTATATAAAGGAGATTTTTTGTTCAGACGAACGATACTATTATATACATTGCGGAGTTCATTTCGCTTATGGGTGTCATATCGACAGCTTTCACGGCTTCCGTAAGTAGAGATATAGTATTGATATGCCGGGCTAATCATTCGCCTCACTCCTTTCCTGTATATGGAACAAGACAAAAACACTCTGTCTTATATCCTATTATAAATATATATCGGTCATTTGTCACTAGAAATTGAGAGAAATAAAAAGAAAATAAAAGAAAAGTAATTTTTTCTAAAATTTGTTGACGGGAATCATTTCTTGTGCTATAGTATGTTATTGAGAGATGGAAGAAGTCTTTTTTTTATGCTCAAAATTCGGACAATGCCGATTTGAGCAGAAACCAAAATGAAGATAAGTGGAGGTGGAAGTTGTGCGCACAAAAATCATATTGGCATGTACAGAATGTAAGCAGCGTAATTACAACATGACAAAAGATAAGAAGACACATCCTGATAGGATGGAAACCAAGAAGTATTGCAGATTTTGCAGAACACACACGTTGCACAAGGAAACAAAATAGGCAATTTCATTATGAGGTGAAGCTATGGGAGAGACTGTAAAGACAGAGAAGGCTCCAAAGAAGAAATGGATAGACGGACTAAAGGCCGAGTTTAAGAAGATTATTTGGCCGGATCAGAAGTCACTTGTGAGACAGACAGTTGCAGTTGTAGCTATTTCTGTGGTTCTGTGTGCAATTATTGCTGTTTTGGACGCAGTAATTCAGATGGGGCTTGGTTTCCTAATTTAGTTGAGGGCAGGGTGATTGTATGGCAGAGTCAAACTGGTATGTAGTGCATACCTATTCGGGCTATGAGAATAAGGTGAAAGCGAATATTGAGAAGACGATAGAGAACAGAAAGCTTCAGGATCAGATTTTGGAGGTCGTTGTACCGATGCAGGATGTGGTTGAGGTGAAGAACGGATCGAAGAAGCAGGTGCAGAAGAAGCTGTTTCCGGGTTATGTGCTTATCAATATGGTTATGAATGATGATACTTGGTATGTTGTCCGCAACACAAGGGGTGTCACCGGATTTGTAGGGCCCGGATCAAAGCCCGTTCATCTTACCGAGACAGAGATAAGACCGTTAGGAATCAAACCTGACAGTGAGGTAGTAGTAGACTTTGAGGTTGGTGACAGCGTTACTGTGACAGCCGGTGCATGGCAGGAGACAGTCGGCGTGATCAAGACGATCAATCCGGGCAAGCAGAGCGTCACCATCACGGTTGATATGTTCGGCCGTGAGACCCCAGTTGAATTAAGCTTCACGGAGGTTAAGAAGCTGTAGCCTTCAAGTAAGTGTTTTTACGGATTATTTGAAACTTGGGTGGGAGATAAGAGAAATCTTGTCGCCAAATACCACAATGATTTAGGAGGTGCCTTAAAATGGCTAAGAAAGTTACTGGTTATATAAAATTGCAGATTCCTGCGGGAAAGGCTACACCAGCTCCACCAGTAGGTCCTGCACTTGGACAGCACGGTGTGAATATTGTGCAGTTTACAAAGGAGTTTAATGCTAGAACAGCAGATCAGGATGGGATGATTATTCCTGTTGTTATCACTGTCTATGCGGATAGAAGCTTCAGCTTTATCACCAAAACTCCTCCCGCAGCAGTATTGCTGAAGAAGGCATGTAAGATTCAGTCAGGTTCCGCTGTGCCGAACAAGACAAAGGTAGCGAAGATTTCCAAAGCAGAGGTTCAAAAAATTGCAGAGCTTAAAATGCCTGATCTGAATGCAGCGAGCATTGAGGCTGCTATGAGCATGATTGCCGGCACAGCAAGAAGCATGGGAATTACTGTGGAGGATTAAGCTAGTTGGCTGATAGAATTTCCATGTATGTAACTAATAAGAGCTTATAATATGTGGGAGGGCGAAGCCCGATGAAATACCACTGGGAGGTTAAACATGAAATCAGGTAAGAGATATGCAGAGGCTGCAAAATTAGTAGATCGAACAATACAATATGATGTAGCAGATGCGATTGCGCTTGTAAAGAAGACAGCAGGTGCAAAATTTAACGAGACAGTTGAAGTACACATCAGGACAGGCTGTGATGGACGTCATGCAGAGCAGCAGATTCGTGGTGCAGTAGTTCTTCCTCACGGAACAGGAAAAGCGGTGAAAGTTCTGGTATTTGCCAAGGGCGATAAGCTTGCTGAGGCTGAGGCAGCAGGAGCTGATTTCGTAGGCGGTGAGGAGCTGATCCCAAGAATTCAGAATGAGGGTTGGTTTGATTTTGATGTCGTGGTTGCGACACCAGATATGATGGGCGTAGTTGGACGTCTGGGCCGTGTGCTCGGACCGAAAGGCCTGATGCCAAATCCGAAGGCTGGAACAGTGACGATGGATGTGACGAAGGCTGTTAAAGATATTAAAGCAGGTAAGATTGAATACAGGCTTGACAAGACGAATATTATCCATGTGCCGATCGGAAAGGTTTCCTTTACCGAGGAACAGCTAGCGGACAATTTCCAAACTCTCATTGATGCAATTAATAAAGCAAAGCCCAGCGCAGTGAAGGGACAGTTCCTAAGAAGCGTAACTATGGCTTCCACAATGGGACCGGGCGTGAAGCTGAATGTTGTGAAGCTTGCAAACTAAGAAAGGCTTGACAGATCAGACAGAACATGCTATACTGCACAAGTATGAAAACTGCCAGAGACAGCAGGTGCCGGTAAACCGGCATAAGAAGAAGCGCCTGCCGAGGTTATAAGATACTTATTTATCATAAGAGCTTATACTGCCTCTCTGTGCATACAGAGAGGCTTTTTGTGTGCGGGATGTATATAGAGTTGGCTGCAGTCGTAGCATATGTTTATATGCCTCGCACGGCGAGATAGATATATTCTGATGGCAGTATCAAATCTAACAAGGAGGTGTACCACTTATGGCTAAAGTAGAATTGAAGAAACCGATCGTGGAGGAGATTTCTGAGCTGCTTAATGGCGCACAGTCAGCGGTTGTTGTTGATTACCGTGGTCTTACTGTGGAAGAAGATACAAGATTGCGCAGACAGTTAAGAGAAGCTGGCATTGTATATAAGGTTTACAAAAATACGATGATTAACTTTGCAGTGCAGGGAACAGAATTTGAAGCGTTGGTTCCACATTTGGAAGGGCCTACAGCACTCGCAGTGTCAAAGACAGATGCGACAGCTCCGGCAAGAATCTTGTATAATTTCTCCAAGGATGCCAAAGCACTGGAGTTAAAGGCAGGTATTGTGGAGGGAACCTATTATGATCAGAAGGGAATTCAGGTGATTGCATCGATTCCTTCCAGAGAAGAATTGCTGTCCAAGTTCCTTGGAAGTATTCAGTCTCCTGTTACAAACTTTGCACGTGTTATTAAGCAGATTGCAGAGTCAAAGGGAGAGACTGCATAACAGGCAGGGATGGAACGAAACAAAATATATGATAAAATGGAGGTAAATAAATTATGACAACAGCAGAGATTATTGAAGTTATCAAAGGTCTTACCGTATTAGAATTAAATGATTTAGTTAAGGCATGTGAGGAAGAGTTCGGTGTATCCGCAGCAGCAGGTGTTGTAGTTGCTCAGGCAGCAGGCCCGGCTGAGGAGGAGAAGACAGAATTTGATGTTGAGCTGACTGAGGTTGGTTCTGAGAAGGTTAAGGTAATTAAGGTAGTTCGTGAGGCTACTGGCTTAGGCTTAAAAGAGGCAAAAGAAGTAGTAGACAGCGCTCCGAAGGTAGTGAAGGCTGGCGCAAGCAAAGAAGAAGCAGAAGAGATCAAGAAGAAGTTAGAAGAAGTTGGCGCAAAGGTTACATTAAAGTAATACAAAATAGAGAGCTTTGGGCTGGAAATAGGCAAAAAAGAGTCATGGAGGAGTTCATGGCTCTTTTTATTTATAGTGAAAATGTGTGATTTATTCCAAGGATTGTATTATAACAAATAGCTGTAAGTTATTTCCACCATTTTTCCCAGATTTTTCTTGACATCTTGACTGGAATGTGATACCATGTAGAGTGCACTATTGTGGTGACATATACCTATCGTGCCTAAACCATATTAGCAGGTTTTTGATAAAAAGACAAGGGGTGAAACGTCGATGGAGAAAAACAGAATACGTCCGGTGATTTCCGGTAAAAGTATGCGAATGAGCTATGCGAGACAGAAAGAGGTTCTCGATATGCCTAATCTGATTGAAATCCAGAAGGATTCTTACCAGTGGTTTCTGGATGAAGGGCTCAGAGAAGTTTTCGAAGACATATCTCCGATTGCAGATTACAGCGGACACTTAAGCTTAGAGTTTGTAGACTTCGTTTTATGCGAGGATGATGTGAAGTACTCTATTGAGGAATGTAAAGAAAGAGATGCCACGTATGCCGCACCTTTGAAGGTGAGGGTCAGACTCTACAATAAAGAAAAAGATGAGATTAATGAACATGAGATTTTCATGGGTGATTTGCCGTTGATGACTGCGACAGGTACATTTGTCATTAATGGAGCTGAGCGTGTTATTGTCAGTCAGCTTGTACGTTCCCCCGGTATTTACTATGGTATTGCGCATGATAAAATTGGAAAGACATTGTACTCCTGCACGGTTATTCCCAACCGAGGTGCGTGGCTGGAGTACGAGACAGATTCCAACGACGTATTTTATGTCCGTGTGGACAGGACCAGAAAGGTTCCTGTTACCGTGTTGGTACGTGCGCTGGGGTATGGCACCAATGCGGAGATTATAGAATTATTTGGTGAGGAGCCGAAGATTCTCGCGAGCTTTGGAAAGGATACATCTGATAACTATCAGGATGGTCTGCTGGAGCTTTACAAGAAGATACGTCCGGGTGAACCTCTTTCTGTGGACAGTGCAGAAAGCTTGATTACCTCGATGTTTTTTGATCCGAGAAGATACGATCTTGCCAAGGTAGGACGATATAAGTTTAATAAAAAATTACATTTTAAAAATAGAATCACGGGCTGTGTTCTTGCTCAGGATGTGCTTGATCCCACAACGGGAGAAGTGATCGCAGAGAAGGGAACAGAGGTCACAGCGGGACTAGCTGTTGATATTCAGAATGCTGCTGTTCCTGCTGTATGGATTCAGACAGAGGAGAGGAATGTAAAAGTTCTCTCCAATATGATGGTTGATATAACAAAGTATGTGGACTGTAATCCGAGAGAGCTTGGAGTGACAGAAAATGTATTCTATCCTGTGTTAGAAGGAATTTTAAATGATAATGCAGGGGATGATGAGGCGATTCGGGAGGCAATTCGCAGAGATATTCCCGATCTGATTCCAAAGCATATCACGAAGGAAGACATTATTGCTTCTATAAATTATAATATGCATCTGGAAGTAGGGATTGGTCATGATGATGATATTGACCATCTGGGAAATAGGCGTATTCGTGCGGTGGGAGAGCTTTTGCAGAATCAGTATCGAATTGGTCTGTCCAGAATGGAGCGTGTCGTTCGCGAGAGAATGACAACACAGGATCTGGATGGGGTTTCTCCACAGTCACTTATCAATATTAAGCCTGTGACAGCGGCGGTGAAGGAGTTTTTCGGCAGCTCGCAGCTTTCACAGTTTATGGATCAGAATAATCCATTGGGAGAGCTGACACATAAAAGGCGTCTGTCCGCGCTAGGTCCGGGAGGTCTCTCCAGAGATCGTGCGGGATTTGAGGTGCGTGACGTACACTATACACATTATGGAAGAATGTGCCCGATTGAGACACCTGAGGGTCCAAATATTGGCTTGATTAACTCGTTGGCATGCTACGCGAGGATCAATGAGTATGGCTTTGTGGAGGCACCTTATCGCAAGGTGGATAAGACGACAGATCCAAAGAATCCAATTGTGACGGATGATGTGGTGTATTTGACGGCGGACGAGGAAGATAACTATATAGTGGCACAGGCGAATGAGCCACTTGATGAGATGGGGCATTTTGAGCACAGCAGTGTATCAGGACGCCACAAGGAGGAGACTTCTCAGTTTGAGAAGAGTAAGATTGATTTGATGGATGTATCACCAAAGATGGTATTTTCTGTGGCTACCTCCATGATTCCGTTTTTGGAGAATGATGATGCAAACCGCGCGCTGATGGGGTCAAACATGCAGCGTCAGGCAGTTCCACTATTGACCACAGAAGCACCAGTGGTAGGTACAGGAATTGAGGCAAAGGCGGCAGTGGATTCTGGTGTCTGCGTTGTGGCGAAGCGTGCTGGTGTTGTGGCTCGTTCTACTTCAAAAGAGATCACTTTAAAATATGATGATGACGGAAGCAAAGAGACGTATAAATTAATTAAATTTTTGAGAAGTAACCAGTCCAACTGTTATAATCAGAAGCCGATTGTATTCAAGGGCGAGCATGTGGAGAAGGGACAGGTTATCGCAGACGGCGCATCTACCGCCAATGGGGAGATTGCGCTGGGCAAGAATCCGCTGATCGGATTTATGACTTGGGAAGGCTATAATTACGAGGATGCGGTACTGTTAAGTGAAAGATTGGTTATGGATGATGTATATACATCTGTCCATATTGAAGAATATGAGGCGGAGGCACGTGACACCAAGCTTGGACCGGAGGAGATCACAAGGGATGTCCCCGGTGTGGGTGATGATGCCTTGAAGGATCTAGATGAGAGGGGTATTATCCGCATTGGCGCAGAAGTGCGTGCCGGTGATATTCTGGTTGGCAAGGTGACACCGAAGGGCGAGACGGAGCTTACTGCTGAGGAGCGACTTTTAAGGGCAATCTTTGGTGAGAAGGCGAGGGAAGTGCGTGACACGTCATTAAAGGTGCCTCACGGCGAATATGGTATTATTGTGGATGCTAAGGTGTTTACAAGGGAGAACGGTGATGAGCTGCCTCCGGGAGTGAATCAGACTGTGCGCATCTACATTGCACAGAAGAGAAAGATTTCCGTTGGTGATAAGATGGCAGGTCGTCATGGAAACAAGGGTGTTGTATCCAGAATCTTACCTGTGGAGGATATGCCATTTTTGCCGAATGGAAGGCCTCTTGATATTGTGCTTAATCCTCTGGGCGTGCCTTCTCGTATGAATATCGGGCAGGTATTGGAGATTCATCTTAGCTTAGCGGCGAGAGCACTTGGATTTAATATTGCCACGCCGGTATTTGACGGGGCGAATGAGTTTGATATTATGGACACGCTGGATTTGGCGAATGATTATGTCAATCTTGAATGGGAAGAATTTAAGGAGAAACATGAGGAGGAGCTGCTTCCAAGCGTGCTGGAATATTTGGAGAAGAATCTTGAGCATCGTTCTGTGTGGAAGGGTGTGCCGATCTCCAGAGATGGAAAGGTTAGACTTCGTGATGGTAGAACCGGCGAATATTTTGACAGTCCTGTAACAATAGGTCACATGCATTATCTAAAGCTTCATCATCTGGTGGATGATAAGATTCATGCGCGCTCTACGGGCCCTTACTCACTGGTGACGCAGCAGCCTCTTGGCGGTAAGGCACAGTTTGGTGGACAGCGTTTTGGTGAGATGGAAGTTTGGGCTTTGGAGGCATATGGTGCTTCTTATACTCTTCAGGAGATTCTTACTGTGAAGTCAGATGATATTGTCGGGCGTGTAAAGACCTATGAGGCTATAATAAAGGGAGATAATATCCCTGAGCCGGGCATACCAGAGTCCTTTAAGGTGCTGCTAAAGGAGCTTCAGGCACTTGCTCTTGACGTGAAGGTTTTGAAGGATGACGACACAGAAGTAGAACTTATGGAAAATGTGGATTACACAGATACTGATCTTCATTCAATTATTGAGGGCGATAAGCGTTTCAGTGACGGGGAGTCCTATTCTTCTATGGGCTTTACAAGACAGGAATTTGATGAGGATAATGGGGAGCTGGTAGATACTGACGAGGAATATGATGATGCCGATGAGGATGACGATTACCTAGGATTTGATGATGGTCTATCCGATGAGGAAGAGTGAGTGTGAATTCAATTATAGAAGGGAGTGTCATTCATGCCGGAGACAATGACGAATGAGGCAGTATATGAGCCGATGACCTTTGATAAAATTAAGATTGGGCTTGCTTCGCCGGAGAAGATCCAGCAGTGGTCAAGAGGAGAGGTATTAAAGCCGGAGACAATCAACTATAGGACACTGAAGCCGGAGAAAGACGGCTTGTTCTGTGAGAAAATATTTGGACCAAGCAAGGACTGGGAATGTCATTGTGGAAAATATAAGAAAATTCGCTATAAAGGTGTGATCTGTGATCGATGCGGCGTGGAAGTGACCAAGGCAAGCGTGCGGCGTGAGCGTATGGGGCATATTCAGCTTGCGGCGCCGGTGTCCCATATCTGGTATTTTAAGGGGATTCCTAGTCGTATGGGGTTGATATTGGATCTGTCTCCAAGAACATTGGAGAAAGTATTGTATTTTGCCTCCTATATTGTGCTGGATAAGGGAGATACTGATCTACAGTATAAGCAGGTGTTATCCGAGAAGGAATATAGAGATAATTATGATAAATGGGGCAGCCGTTTCCGGGTAGGGATGGGCGCAGAAGCTATTATGGAACTTTTGCAGGCGATCGATCTGGAAAAGGATGCTGAGGAGTTAAAAAAGGGATTAAAGGAATCCAGTGGGCAGAAGCGTGCTAGGATTATCAAGAGGCTGGAGGTGGTAGAGGCATTCCGCCTGTCTGGAAATAAGCCGGAGTGGATGATTCTCACAGTGATTCCAGTTATTCCGCCTGACATTCGTCCTATGGTACAGCTTGATGGTGGACGTTTTGCAACCTCTGATCTCAATGATCTATACAGAAGAATTATTAACAGAAATAATCGTCTGGCAAGGCTCTTGGAGCTGGGTGCGCCGGAAATTATCGTGCGCAATGAAAAACGTATGCTTCAGGAGGCGGTGGATGCCCTAATTGATAACGGCAGAAGAGGAAGACCTGTGACGGGGCCCGGAAATAGGGCATTAAAATCTCTGTCAGATATGCTTAAGGGCAAGCAGGGACGTTTCCGTCAGAATTTGCTTGGAAAGCGTGTTGATTATTCTGGTCGTTCTGTTATCGTTGTGGGACCAGAGCTTAAGATCTATCAGTGTGGACTTCCAAAAGAGATGGCGATTGAGCTGTTTAAGCCGTTTGTTATGAAAGAATTGGTTGCCAATCAGACAGCACATAATATTAAGAGTGCAAAGAAGATGGTTGACAGGGTAGAGAAGGAAGTATGGGATGTGCTGGAGGATGTAATTAAAGAGCATCCGGTTATGCTGAACCGTGCACCTACACTTCACAGACTGGGTATTCAGGCATTTGAGCCGATTCTGGTAGAAGGTAAGGCGATCAAGCTTCACCCGCTGGTATGCACAGCATTTAATGCAGACTTTGACGGGGATCAGATGGCAGTACATCTGCCTCTGTCAGTGGAAGCACAGGCAGAGTGCCGATTCTTGTTGTTGTCACCGAACAATCTGCTAAAGCCATCAGACGGTGCACCTGTGGCGGTTCCGTCTCAGGATATGGTACTTGGTATCTACTACCTGACACAGGAAAGACCGGGCGCAGAGGGCGAGGGTAAATTTTTCAAGAATGTCAATGAGGCAATACTTGCATATGAAAATAAAGTAATCACTCTTCATGCCAAGATAAAAGTGCGATGCAGCAAACAGATGCCAGATGGCACAAAGCTGACAGGCATTGTGGAATCGACAGTAGGACGCTTTATCTTCAACGAGATCCTGCCGCAGGATCTTGGATTTGTGGATAGAAGTGTGCCGGGCAATGAACTGCTGCCAGAGGTGGATTTCCATGTCGGCAAAAAGCAGTTGAAGAAGATTCTGGAAAAGGTTATCAATACGCATGGAGCAACAAGAACAGCAGAGGTTCTGGATGATATTAAATCCATGGGCTACAAGTATTCTACAAGGGCAGCTATGACAGTATCCATCTCAGATATGACTGTTCCAGAAAAGAAGAAGACAATTCTTGCCAATGCGGAGAAGACAGTTGAGTCGATTACAAGAAATTACAGAAGAGGCTTTATCACTGACGAAGAACGCTATAAGGAAGTGATAGAGACGTGGAAAAATGCGGATGACGAGATCACAGATGCATTGCTTTCTGGTCTTGATAAATATAATAATATCTATATGATGGCAGATTCAGGAGCCCGTGGTTCCGATAAGCAGATCAAACAGCTTGCCGGTATGCGTGGATTGATGGCAGATACGACAGGTCGTACCATCGAGCTCCCTATCAAGTCGAATTTCCGTGAGGGACTTGACGTGTTGGAGTACTTTATCTCTGCACACGGGGCCCGCAAGGGACTGTCTGACACAGCACTCCGTACAGCCGATTCTGGATACTTGACGAGACGTCTGGTAGATATCTCACAGGAGCTGATTATCCGTGAGGTGGATTGTTGTGAGGGCAGGGATGAGATTCCGGGTATGGAAGTCAAGGCGTTTATGGATGGACGTGAGACGATAGAGAGCTTGGAAGACAGAATTATGGGAAGATATGCGGCTGAAGATGTCAAAGATCCACAGAGTGGCGAGCTGATAGTAAAAGCAAATCATATGATCACGCCAAAGCGTGCGGTGAAGGTAGTTGGCAGTGGGGTGGAGACAGTTAAGATTCGTACTATTCTTACCTGTAAATCTCACACAGGCGTGTGCGCAAAATGCTATGGTGCTAATATGGCTACTGGACAGGCGGTTCAGGTCGGTGAGGCAGTTGGTATCATTGCTGCACAGTCGATCGGTGAGCCGGGTACACAGCTTACTATGCGTACCTTCCATACAGGAGGAGTTGCCGGAGATGATATTACGCAAGGTCTTCCTAGAGTTGAGGAGCTTTTTGAGGCGAGAAAGCCGAAGGGTCTTGCAATTATCGCTGAATTTGGCGGAGTGGCAACCTTTAAGGATACAAAGAGAAAGCGCGAGATTATAATAACAGACAATGAGAATGGAAACTCTAAGTCTTATCTTATTCCTTATGGATCCAGAATAAAAATTCAGGATGGAGCTGTGCTTGAGGCAGGTGATGAGCTTACCGAGGGAAGTATTAATCCACATGATATATTAAAGATAAAGGGTGTGCGTGCCGTTCAGGATTACATGATCCAAGAGGTGCAGCGCGTGTACCGTCTGCAAGGTGTGGAGATCAACGACAAACACATCGAGGTGATTGTGCGTCAGATGTTGAAAAAGATCCGAGTGGAGGAGAGCGGGGACAGTGATTATCTTCCGGGTACGTCAATGGATGTGCTGGATTATAATGAAGAGAATGAAAGACTGATTGCAGAGGGCAAGAAGCCGATTGAAGGAAAGCAGGTAATGCTTGGAATCACCAAGGCTTCACTGGCTACCAATTCTTTCCTTTCCGCGGCATCCTTCCAAGAGACAACAAAAGTTCTCACAGAAGCTGCGATCAATGGAAAGATCGATCCACTTGTCGGCTTGAAGGAGAATGTAATTATCGGTAAACTTATCCCAGCAGGAACAGGTATGAAGCGGTATCGTTCCGTTAAGCTGGACACAGATTCCTCTGAGTTTGACGATGAAGTAAATATTGCTGATGACTACACCTACGGGTTGCTTCAGAAGAAAGCGATAAAAGATTTAGAAACAGAAGAAAAACGCGGATATGAAGATTCATATGCAGAGAATACAGATGATGAGCTCGATCTTCAGGAGATGGAGGACGAACTTTTGGATGAAGTCGATTTAGAAGAATCCGAATTAGATACAGAAGAGAAAATGATATAGAAAAGATATAACAATATAAGAAAAGGCTCCCATAAATGTGAGAAATACATCTATGGGAGCTTTTACTATTGGAATAAAATCTCATAACATTTTGTAAATTTTATACATTATCTACTGTTAAAAATGTGTTGAATCATTTTCTAGAAAGGTCTGCCCGGTGAACCGCCTGTGGTTCTCCGTCACCCCGCTCTCGCTTAGTGAAAAACGCAGCGGACGCTAAGCTCGAAATTACCTCGCTAAGCGCCGGCGTTTTTCAATAGGTTCCTTGAGAACCACAGGCGGTTCACCGGGCTGTTTTTATCAGTTAGGCAAAACACGTTGTATCTCTGTTTGTACAGGAATGATAGATAGTTTTTGTTGTCTTCTTAAAGAAAATTTGATGACTTATAAATACAAACAAACGAAACATAAAATAGAGTTACGAATATATGAAGAATCGCAGTGTATTTGAACACTCCCATCTGTCTGCTTTAGTGGGTATACAAATCAGGATGTGAAATTTTTATTTCACACTAATTCCCAACGTTTTTCAACAGGTTCCTTGAGGAAAATAGCAGAATGACTATACTACTTTACTGAACGTTTCAGATATGCTGTGATTCTTTATTATACATGCAACTTTATATTTATTATAATTATGTTTGTATTCATAGAGTGCTAAATTCCTTTAATGGAGAAAAAATGATTTATTCATCCTATACAAATAAAATTAAAACGTGTTTTGCCTTACTTAAAAAAACAGTCCGGCGAACTGCCTGTGGTTCTCAAGGAACCTATTGAAAAACGCCG
>CAJUOO010000071.1 GCA_910588535.1 uncultured Lachnospiraceae bacterium
AGCAGGCTTATAATTCAGGATGTGAAATCTTTATTTCACACAACTCCCATCTGCCCGCTTCAGCGGGGCGTACAAATCAAAATATAACAATTTTTTCACACTAACATTTACATTTTACATAGATTTCCTCAACTTTTACATTGACAAGAATAATATCATCCCCCACCTGACATATACAGGAAAATGGTATAACATACTCCATATCTCTCCCAAAAATTCCACACAGCTTTCCCGGTCCCGGTATTATCAATGCCAGCACCTTTCCAGACACCATATCGATCTCCACGTCCGCCACACAACCCAAAACCTTGCAGTCTCTCTCATTGATAACTTCCTTTTGCCTAAGCTCACATACCCTCATGATAAATCCGCCAGTACCCTTTTTATCACTTTACGACAGAGGCTTGGCATTTATTCCTTTCTGCCAGAATCTAGCATCTCTATTTCCAATCCATTCTTCTGCCAACATATTTTCTGTACAGCACAGAGAGAGCATTTTCACACAATCGCAAAAAGCCGCATCAGATCCCTCTTCTGCGGCTTTTTCTACCTTCAAAGCTGGAAAAGGGACTCGAACCCTCGACCCCTTCATTACGAGTGAAGTGCTCTACCAACTGAGCTATTCCAGCTTGTGCTAACGTTTAACACAAAATCTAGTTTATAACAGGAATCTATTATTGTCAAGCACTTTTTTACTTGGACTACCCATTGTCCAAAGCAGATAAACTTATGGGAACTCTATTTTTTAAAGCGGTGCTCCCGTTCTCCTGCTGGAAAATACGAAACACCGCTTATCACTTCTATGTAAGACTTTATCGCCTAAAAATACTACCATCTGCTACTTAAGTATATACTTATGATTCCCATCATCTCCCTTGACACTAAGCTCTATACTCTCCACTGCATTTTCATATTTTCCCGGAAGCTGGAAGATAAGAATTGCCTCTTTTTTCTGAGAAGGTCCTATGGTCTCACGGAAGGAATATAGATCATTCACCAACATAGTAAGCTGTGAGCTTACCCTCTTCTCACGATTTACCACACAGCGAAATCTTAGCTGACTCTTAAGAACATCCGCCTCTGCCTCCTGCTCTCCCATATTCGTAATATCAAAGTGCAAAACCAATAGAGTGCGACCTGATGTCGCTGTAAAATTAAAATACTCGTCCTTATAGCTGTCAATGGTGTCATAGCCTGTGTACTCCACGGCAAAGCCAGTAAGCCCAAGAACCTCCGCAAGCGTGGACAGATCCTCCGCCGTCGATGATGCAGAACTGCCTCCATTATCTTCCTCCGAGGAAGCCTCTGTTGTCGGCATAATCGCAGGAAGTGTAGTTTCTGGCTTCGTCTCATACACCTCATCCTGAAGCCTTCCATGATACATGCGGTTGTGATGCAGCACCACATAAGCTGCATATTCAGAGATCATACCTGCCTCCTGATCCGTCAGTGAGATCGTAGAACATCCCGTCAAGACCAGACAAGTGCAGAACAGAACACATAATAATCTTTTCACTTAAAATTCCCCCTGAAAAAAATCTTACTTCCATTATTCTACCACACTTCACAAAATAGAACAACATAATTTTACAATCCCAACAAAGGAATCCATCTATCTTGATATTCCATCTACTATTTCTTTTTGAAAAAATATAACAATACCATCTGCTGTACACCTGCATAGCAGATAATTTATTGTTGATTCCCTTTCCTATTATTGGAACAAAAAAACTCCAAACATATCCACAGACTAAAATCCATAAAAATCGAGTACTCACCGCGCGGAGCACACGCATCTTTGTTGCTAATTCTCTATATGCCCCACACATGAAAAAGCGGCTCTCCGAGCCGCCTCTTCCTCTAAACCTCTGGTTTCTCTAGCTGTGTGATAGCAGCCTTCTGCATCGGAATTCTACAGTTTTTATTATTTCCAAATTCCACGATCACCGTATCATCTGTGATATCAATGACCACACCATAAAATCCGCTGGTCGTCAGAACACTGTCGCCAACCGCAAGCTGATCCAGCATTTCCTTTGTCTTCTTCTGCTGCTTCTTCTGCGGACGGTACAGCATAAGATAAAATACAATACCGATCATTACAACATAAAGAAGTATACCACCAAGTCCTCCGGCCATTCCTGCTGCGTCTGTTAATATTAACATAGTTTTCCCTCATTTCTGCGCTGATCTTCGCGCATATTTTCCTTTCTTTCTATTCCGCTCCTTGGCTGAATCCACGAAGCTTTTCTTTCTTAAAGGAAGCATAGCGCTTCTCTTCAATCGCTTCTCTTATCTCCTCCATAAGATGATTGTAAAAATACAAGTTATGAAGCACGCAAAGCCGCATCCCTAACATCTCCTTCGCCTTTAGCAGATGTCTGATATAGGCCCTGCTGTAGGTTTTGCACGCCGGACACTGGCACCCCTCCTCAATTGGCCTGTCGTCAAGCTCATACTTTGCATTAAAGAGATTCCGCTTGCCCATTGCCGTATAGACATGTCCATGCCTTCCATTCCGGCTGGGATACACACAGTCAAAAAAGTCAATGCCTCTCTCGACCGACTCCAAAATATTCGCCGGAGTTCCAACTCCCATCAGATACGTAGGCTTCTCCACAGGCAAATAAGGTATCACCTTCTCAATAATATTATACATCTCCTCGTGGGACTCTCCCACAGCAAGCCCGCCCACAGCATATCCCGGAAGCTCAAGCTCCGCGATCTGCTTCGCGTGCTCTATGCGGATATCAGCATAAATGCCTCCCTGATTGATTCCAAAAAGAAGCTGGTCTTTGTTGATAGTATCAGGAAGACTATTCAACCTGTCAAGCTCCGCCTTGCAGCGGTACAACCATCTAGTCGTTCTGTCAACCGAATTTTGCATATATTCTCTCGTGGAAGAATGAGGAGCACACTCATCAAACGCCATCGCTATGGTGGAGGCAAGATTAGACTGAATCTGCATACTTTCCTCCGGCCCCATAAATATCTTCCTGCCATCTATATGGGAGTGAAAATGAACACCCTCCTCCTTAATTTTCCGCAACCCTGCCAGCGAAAACACCTGAAAACCACCGGAATCCGTGAGAATCGGCTTGTCCCACACCATAAAGCGATGAAGCCCGCCAAGTTTTTTTACTATCTCATCACCGGGTCTTACATGAAGATGGTATGTATTAGACAGCTCTACCTGTGTTCCAATCTCCTGTAAATCTGTGGTCGACACAGCGCCCTTGATCGCCGCCGCCGTCCCTACATTCATAAATACTGGGGTCTGTATCACTCCGTGAACCGTGTGAAATTCTCCCCGCTTTGCATTGCCGTCCTTGCATATCAACCGATACATAGTCTGCCTCCATATTATGTGCATCTGTTATCCAGAGTATAGTATAGCGAAAGTCTTAAAGGTTTTCAAGCCAAATTTAAGAATTTAGCATTTTTTCATATTTCTTATGTTACATTCTGAGACAAACCATGCTATAATAAGAAAAATAACACAATTTACAGCAAGATAAGCCACAATCGGCAACTGCCGGGAAAGGATGCTGTTCTATGAATCTCTACCTCGTCCGTCATGGACAAACTGACTGGAATCTTTTGAAAAAAATACAGGGAACCGAAAATATCCCTCTTAATGAGACAGGAAGAATACAGGCTGCCTTATGCGCGCGAGCACTGTCCTCCATTTCCTTCGAGGCGATCTACACAAGCCCACTATCACGCGCAGTGGAGACAGCACAGATCATCTCCAGCTATCACAAAGATATCCACATTCTTGTCGAGCCGGGGCTTACCGAGCGCGACTATGGAGAGTGTGCTGGCCTGACCTACAAGGAATTTCACAGCTCTTATCCAGAATATCCCCACATTCTTCCCGAAGGAATAGAAACGTCTGACAAGCTGCGGTCACGCATCTATCTGGCGATCCGCTCTTGTGCAGAAAAGCACCATGATGCCTCCATTTTGCTGATCTCACATGGTGCTTCCATCAATGCTTTTCTGCATCAAATTTCAGGTGGAATCTGTGGTTCTGGCATCACCCAATTAAAAAACACAAGCATCAGTAAATTTTCCTTCTGTGCTTCGCGCGGACAATTCTCTCTGCTGTACCACAACCTAGACCCAGAAGAATTTCTACCACCACAATCCTAACGCATCCTCACATTCTATCTCTAAAAAAAGCCACAACTGCATCAAGCCGTGCACTCATGCCAAGAAGAAGCATATCTGCCAGTGCAAGCGCTGCCATGCTCTCAACTACCACCACCGCCCTTGGAACGATGATCGGATCATGTCTGCCTTTAATGCTGATCTCAATATTCTGCCCAGACTTATTCACTGTCTTCTGAAGCTTCGCAATCGAGGGGGTTGGCTTCACCGCTGCCCGAAATACTATCTCACTCCCATCACTGATGCCTCCATAGATACCTCCGCCGTGGTTGGAGTGTTTCTTTATTCTGCCATCTTCCTCACAATAAAAGCTGTCATTATTCGCAGAGCCGAATGAATCTGCCGCCGCAAAGCCGTCCCCCAGCTCAAATCCCTTCACTGCACCGATGGACAGAATTGCTTTTCCAAGATTTGCACTGAGCTTTTCAAATACCGGCTCTCCAATCCCGGATGGAAGTCCACAAATCCGACATTCTATCACGCCTCCCACAGAATCATGCTCCCTAAGCTTTTCTTCAAGTAATTCTTCCACCTGCTCTGCCGCCTGCGCGTCCGGCATACAGACGGGATTTCTCAAAATCTCCTCCTTATCAAAGCGATCCTCAGAGATCTCAATTCCTCCAATTTTCCGGCTGTATGTGACAATCTCCACACCAATCTCCTGAAGCAGCTTACAAGCCACAGCACCCGCTGCCACCCTTCCTATCGTCTCCCTTCCAGAAGAACGTCCGCCTCCTCGGTAGTCGCGAAATCCATACTTCTCATCATACGTATAATCTGCATGTCCCGGACGGTAATAGCTCGCGATCTCGGAATAATCCTTTGAGCGCTGTGATGTATTATAAACCATCATGGAGATCGGCGTTCCTGTCGTCCGCCCCTCAAATACTCCTGATAAGATCTCCACAGTATCATCCTCTTTTCTCGGAGTGGCAAAGCGGTTCTGCCCCGGCTTTCTCCTGTCCAGATACTTCTGTATATCCCCCTCACTAAGAGAAAGACCAGCAGGGCAGCCGTCCACCACGACGCCCACTCCTGCTCCATGGGATTCTCCCCAAGTCGAGGCTCGGAATAATGTACCATATATTGAACCAGACATTCTAGTCCTCCTTATCTCTTCTATTCTCCAGTCTATCCATCTATATATCCTTTTCTCTGATGGTGCCATCCCGGTATGCGCTGAGCAGATTCGTCAGATCGACAATGCTCTCCTCAATATCCTTTCCTATATCTGTATCAGCGACGCTCCTTCTTCTGGACACCTGCTCCACTAACACTGTATCTGAGTGAATATCACTCTCCCGCTCTATCGCCATCTCCTTGGATTCAAATGGCTCATGTGATACCAGACGAAGCCCATAAGAATTATAGATCAAAGTATATCCCGCAATTCCTGTTTTCTTCTGATAAGCCTTGGACAGTCCACCATCTATTATCAAAACCTTGCCATTACAGCGAACTGGCGTCTCCCCCTTCTTGAGCTCCACCGGCATATGCCCGTTAATAATATGTGAATCTGTCGTATTAAGGCCGAACTCGCGGAGAATATGATTGACCACCGTCTCGTTTTCAATTAATTTATAATAATCATTCTTCTTTTCATTCTGAACGGACTTATCCTCTATAAAATATCGCTCAAAGGTAGCCATTTTTTCCTTTCCATAGACAGGAGAATTTTCATTGGACCAGATATACCACATAATATCCATGCCATATTCCTTTTCAGCACCTGCTTCCCGATAGTATCCCTTTCTGGCGAGGGATTCCAACACATCATAAAGCCCTTTTCCACTGTACTCCCTGCCACCCAACGTCACCTTGCGGAAACTTCCGTCCTCATTGAGCGGGATACAGCCATGGTACAAAAGATTTGAATTGTAGACAAGATACAAGCTTCCCTTGGAAAATAGAAAACGCACATGCTTTTGAAGCTTCTCACATCGAAGAAAAGCCACGCGCAGACGCTCCACCACATTCTCCTCATCCGGTGTCAGCCGATAAGGATCTGCTGGATCAATCGTGGGAAAATGCACATCCTTTAACTTATATTCCTTTCCATCAATCTTAATCGTACCCTTTTCATAATCAATCTTGTCCAAAAGCAGGCGGGACTGCATGTGGAACTCTGGGCGCCTTTTAATTAGCTGTCCCTCCAGTTTAAACTGGATCACCGTGATCGCCTTATGCATCTTCTTATCCAGCTCCAGATCATGAATATTGTAAATATCCTTATTGTACTTAATATCAAAGCATCCACACGGATCATCCGCATATGTCTCCATCGCAAAGGTTGCAAGAGGAATTAAATTAATTCCGTACCCCTCCTCAAGCGTATCCAGATTTCCATAACGCGCGGAGATGCGGATCACATTGGCAATACACGCTGTGTTGCCCGCAGCCGCCCCCATCCACTCAATATCATGATTTCCCCACTGAATATCCACAGAATGATAATTCATCAAGGTATCCATAATAATATGGGCGCCGGGACCTCGATCGAAAATATCACCCACAATATGCAGATGGTCCACCACAAGCCTCTGGATCAGCAGGCAGAACGCCACAATACACTCCTTCGCCCTTCCAGTGCGGATAATGGCCAAAATAATCTGGTTATAATACGCCTCCTTATCATGCACCTCCTCCTTCTCGTGGATCAACTCCTCAATAATATAAGCAAAATCCGCTGGAAGTGCCTTTTTCACCTTTGAGCGCGTATACTTTGAAGTGACGCGCTTACAGATCTGAATCAGGCGGTGCAGTGTGATCTTGTACCAGTCATCAAGATTTTCCTCCTCCTTCAACACGATCTCAAGCTTTTCTTCGGGATAGTAGATAAGGGTTGCCAGCGCCCTCTTGTCCTTCAATGTAATGGTATTCCCAAACTCCTCCTCAATCTTTCTCTTCACAGAACCGGAGCCATTTTTCAAAATATGAAGAAATTGCTCATATTCTCCATGAATATCAGTTAAAAAATGCTCTGTTCCCTTTGGAAGATTCAAGATCGATGCCAGATTGATAATCTCTGTCGACGCCTTTGCAATCGTGGGATACTGTCTTGCAATGCTTTTCAGATATTTAAAATATTGTTCGTCCATAGTTCGCCTCTCTTCCCTGATGCATAATTTTCCTATTCGAGTATACCACACTTTTGCACATATTTCCTCTCTTTTTTGCAATACTATGTTCCATGAAGATTTCAGCAAATAATTTTATTCGATGTGGCCTTACCGGATGGTGTCTGGAGGTGTTCTGGACAGGGCTTGGCTCCCTTTTAAGCTCTGACCGCAAGATGACTGGAACCACTTCCCTGATTATGTTTCCCATATACGGGATGGCCGCTCTATTTCAGCCTGTATACCACATTATCAAGAACCGGAATATGCTGTTTCGGGGAGGTGTCTACACATTTTTTATCTTTACTGCAGAATACCTTTCCGGTTCTCTGTTGCGTCTGTTCCATATGTGCCCGTGGGACTACAGTGGAAGCCGTTTTGCCATACAAGGATTGATTCGGCTGGACTATGCGCCTGCGTGGTTTGTCACTGGATTATTGATGGAGCGGATTGTGCGTGGCAGCACATCTGTGACAAAACTGCATTAAATTATATAACTTTTTACAATCAGACACATCGTCTCTTTTCTACTCAATATAACCTATCAAATAGCATAGCTGCATATGCTATCTATCTACAACTATTTCATAATAATCATCCATGTCAAAGCAATTTACTGCGATGACACACAATTAAGGCATATATATCTTTTGCACAAAGCCCATATAGCCTGATCTCTCCTTCGTCACCCCGCTTTCTCTATATTTTTCACTGAGCAGGAAGAGATGACGAAGGATCACAGGCTATTCTCTACACAATCTTTTCTCTAAATTATTTTCGTTAAACTTTTTTAAAACTCCACAGCTAATGTCTTTTCTTAATTAATAAAAGATATTATACAATACGCCGCATATATGCCAAGCAGCCCTATTCCCTGTAAACGGGAAGCTTTCTTTCTCACTAAGATTGGCACAAGCAGAAGCGCCATAACACCTAAAGCCAGTGGCATATCCACCACCACAGTGGAGCGCTCCAGAGGAATCCCCGCCACAGCCGCTGGTATACCGATAACCAACAACATATTTAAAATATTTGCACCGATCACATTTCCAAGCCCGACATTGCCATATCCTTTAATTAAACTAACGATAGAGGTGACAAGTTCAGGCAGAGAGGTTCCAAGCGCGATAAAAGTAACTGCAATCACTCTCTCCGGCACACCCAAGCCATTGGCAATATAGATCCCATTATCTACCAAAAGATTCGCACCTACATAGAGCAGTACTGCACAGAGAACCAAGATAAGAAGCTGCTTTGGGACCGAAACCTCATCTGTTGGCTTGTCCTCTTCATCCTCCTCTCCCTCAAACGCAGAGCGTTTGATATTTAAGAACGCATATACTCCAAAAAGCAACAGCAAAAGAACACCAACTGGCCTGCTAAATAAACCTGTCACATAGCCATATACATTCATAGCTATCAGGACCAGAAAGAAAAATGCACTGCGCCACAGCAGTGAAGAGACCTCCACCTTCTTGGTTGGCCGGATTGTCTGTGTCAGTCCAGCAATCAGTGCCGTATTGCAGATAATCGAGCCAAAGGCATTTCCCGCTGCTATCGAAGCAGAACCATCAAACGCCGCTGTCGTTGATACCAAAACCTCTGGAAGTGTGGTTCCCAAGCTAACCACCGTTGCCCCCACCACAATCTGTGGAATACCAAGCTTCTTGGCTATCGCCACGGCCGCATCCACCAGCCTGTCTCCTCCAATGCAGATCAAAATCAATCCCACCATAAATAAAACCATTGCCTGTACCATAATTTTCCTCCTTCTTCTGTATCAAGTATACCCAGTTTTTTGGATTTCACTGCGCATGAGATCTCTTTTTGCAACATACCCTTTTACGAAACACAATCCATCACTATCAAGCAGAGAATTCCTGTTGCTTGTCGCGCGGAGCACATGCAGATTTTTCTGCTAATTTCCCTGTGTGTCCCTGTGCAATCGAGTAGGGAAATAATCATTTCCCCGCTCGCCGCGCGGGGCGCATGCAGCTTTTGCTGCTAATTTCTTTGTGCGCCCCTGCGCATAAAAAAAGACCTCCAACGCATCTTTCTGCGTCAAAAGTCTCGTACTTCCTGATATTAAAACTAAAATCAGAAGTGCCCAGCCACGGCTATGCCGGGGATTGTTGGCTGAACCTTTTTTACTACTCCCTCTTAACTTATAAAGACTTTACCAAATATTATCACATTTGTCAACTAGGAAATAAAAGATACTTTTATGCAAAAAACCAGAAATCTTGAATTTCTTCCCGCTACCATATATAATTCTATTAGCAGAATTCCCCAAGAGAGAAAAAATAGGCAATTACTAGAAAGGACATAGACTAGGACACAAATAACAAAATAGCAATAGAAAGGACATATCACATGTTATATGATTGTTTGGTTATAGACGATGAAAAGCTACTTTCAGACAGCACTGCAGAATATTTTAATCTATTTGGTGTAAAAACCGCACTTGCATACAGTGTTTCAGATTGCAGAAATTTTTTTAAGGAACATACAGCGAAGCTGCTTCTTCTTGATATTACCTTGGGTGATGGCAGCGGCTTTGAATTATGCAAAGAGCTACGGGAAACCACCGAAATTCCCATTCTATTTATCTCCGCGCGAACAAGTGATGATGATAAAATTATCGCTCTTAGCATTGGCGGCGATGATTATATTCAAAAGCCATATTCTCTCTCCGTTCTCCTAGCCAAAGTCAAAGCAGTACTAAAGCGGTATGGAAGCAAGGAGCTGACAAAATACACTGACGGGCGCTTAACCGTAGATTTTCACGCAAGGCAGGTTCTTGTCAACAAAGCTCCGGTAAAACTGACCTCCCTTGAATTTAAGCTGTTATCCTATCTTATCCAAAATGCGGAGCGAATGGTGTCAAAGCAAGAACTCTTTGAGAAAGTATGGGAAGATAGATATACAGGAGATGGTACATTAAATGTACATATCCGCAAGCTGCGCGAGGCGATTGAACAAGAGCCGGGAAAACCAGAATATATTATTACTGTCTGGGGTGACGGCTACAAATTTATAGGTAAAAATAAATGAAAAACCATATCTTTCTTGGCGGGCTTCTAATCCTATTTCTTATCGAGCTCGTCGCACTCTCACTTTTCACACTTTCCAAAGAAGAGATCTCACAGGATACCGTGGCAGTCAATGAAATAGTAAAAACATTACAAAATGACTGGGATTCTTTAGAAAAACATAAAAATCACACCTCTCTTTCCTACGTTGTGCTTGACTTAGACGGTGCTGTTTTATACAGAACAACAGCCCGATTAAGCGAAAGCATAAACGCCGCGATCAGCCACAAAGACACCATTCTTGATATTAAAATTGACGGACAACTTGCAGGCAAGCTTATTGTATATAACAACGATGCGCTGGCATTTCAGCACAGACATCGGCTTACCATTCTTACCATTCTGACGATCATGCTCTTGCAAGGCTGTATCTGCGCGAGCTATTTTTTCTATATACGGCATGTGATGATAAAGCCATTTGAGAAAATGAAAGATTTTGCAGAGCGCATCGCAGATGGAAATTTGGATATTCCGCTGAAAATGGATCGTCAAAATCTATTTGGGGCATTTACCGAGAGCTTTGATATTATGCGTACAGAATTGAAAAAATCCAGAATCGCCGAGGCAAATGCAAATGAGAGCAAAAAGGAGCTGGTCGCCAAACTGTCACATGATATAAAAACACCGATCGCAAGCATCAAGGCAGCTTCCGAGGTAGGTGCGGCACTGTCGCCGGACAAGAAAAACAGACAAACTTATGAACAGATTATTCAAAAAGCCGATCAGATCAACACTCTTATCACCAATCTATTTTCCGCCACACTTGAAGAACTTCATGAGCTTTCGGTGACACCGTCAGCTCTTAAGAGCGAGGAACTGCCAGCTTTATTAGAAAATGCCGATTATCTGCACCGCGCTGTCATACCATCTATTCCCGACTGTGTACTATTTGCGGACAAGCTTCGCCTGCAGCAAGTACTTGACAATCTCTTTGCCAATTCCTACAAATATGCCAATACCAACATTCATGTAACCGCGCACATGACAGATAACTATTTCACTATCAGCATAGAAGATTATGGCAAAGGTGTAGACAGACAGGAGCTGCCTCTCCTAAAAGAAAAGTTTAAGCGCGGCAGCAATACAAAAAATATCGAAGGAGCGGGACTGGGGCTATATATCTCCGACTATTGTATGAATAAAATGCTGGGGCGGCTCGACATCGAAAATGGTACAACTGGACTGAAGGCAACTGTCTGGATAGCCCTTCACAGAACGATTTAAGGGATATTTAAGAATTGTATAAAGACAGTTAAGAATGAAAGACATACAATAGAACGTGTAAAAAGGAGGTATGCTGTATGAAAAAAATAGTATTACAAACGGAAAAATTAAGCAAATCTTTTTCAAACGGCGGCACTATGCAGCACGTTCTGAAAAATATCGATCTACAGCTCTACAAAGGTGACTTTACTGTTATTATGGGTGCAAGCGGTGCGGGGAAGTCCACGCTCTTGTATGCTCTTTCAGGAATGGACACACCTACGCTCGGCACAATCACATTTGGAGATCAGGTTATTTCTGCCCTGTCCCAAGATGGTCTTGCCGTGTTTAGGCGCGATCACTGTGGATTCGTATTCCAACAGATTTATCTGATAGACGGAATGAGCGTAATGGACAATGTACTCTCCTCAGGACTTCTTGTGAGCAAGGACAAAAAAGCTCTTGTGGCAAGGGCAAAAGAATTGTTTGCGGCTGTGGATATCTCTGAAACTACTCAGAAGAAATTTCCCACACAGATTTCAGGCGGTGAAGCACAACGTGTGGGCATCGTCCGCGCACTGATCAATTCACCTGACATTCTCTTTGCAGATGAGCCAACCGGCGCGCTAAATTCCAAAACAGGTCTCAACGTTCTGGACACTCTCACAAAATTTAATGAACAGGGGCAAAGTGTGGTAATGGTAACTCATGATATGCGCTCTGCACGCCGCGGCAACCGTATTTTATACTTAAAGGACGGCGTTATTTTAGGTGAATGTGATTTGGGTACCTATTCGCATGGAGATATGCAAAGACATGAAAAGCTTTCCACATTTCTAAAGGAAATGGGATGGTAAACAGCATTTTATGTCTGTGCGTTGCTTGTCACAAAATTGTTTTATGCGCAAAAAACAGCGCAGAAATGAGGACGATATGAAAAAATTATTTCTTATTGTACGTTCTAATATGCGGAAAGCCAAGGGACAGACCACCGCTATTATCGTACTTATCTTGCTCGCGGCTATGCTACTTAATCTCTGGCTTATACTTTCTATAGACTACCAAGCCAATTTTGATCGTTACCATGATAAGCTCAACGCCGAACATGTCACTCTGACGGTTGATGACAATGACGGCAAAATAAAAAAAGTATTATCTGAAACACTGAATAGTGACAACAATGTTGCCGAATATCTTCTGGACACCTGTATGCATATGACGGGAACCTTACCTTACAACGGCGGCGATATGAATAGTTGGTTTGTATTTATAAACAAGCAGACGGCACTAACCCGCTCTGTCGGCAGAACCGAGCTTGTGGAGGAAGGGAATGTTTCAAGCGGCGTATATTTGCCCATGCTTTACAAAACAAATGAGATCGAAGTCGGCAAGCCAATTGAACTGTCGATCGGCAGTCACACCGTAACATACACAGTTTGTGGTTTTTTCAACAGTGTAATGGCAGGTTCAAACAATTGTTCCATAACGGAAATTATTCTTACAGAAGATAAATATACTGAACTTGAACACTTGGGATACGCGTCAAGAGCGACCTTATGTTCTGTACGCCTTCAAGATAAATCAGATAATATCAACTATGAAGCTGCTCTTAAATCATTGATCTCCAAATCTTATCCAAATGCAAATATGATAAGCAACAGCTATGATATGGTTTTGCAGGCACGATACATTTCACAATCCATCTGCTCTGCTATAATGAATGTCATGGCATTGTTGGTGCTGCTTATTGCTCTTATTGTAATAGCATCAAACATCATCAATTATATACAAATCAATATCAAAAACCTCGGTGCACTAAAAGCCATCGGTTACACGTCAAGACAACTGATTGGCTTACTTTTGCTGCAGTTTTTAGGGCTGACCTTATTTACAGCTATTATTGGTTCTGGTCTTTCCTATTGCTTCTTTCCTGCCGTTAATACAATGATGATCTCACAGACAGGAATTCCCTATGCCATTCATTTTTTGCCGCTTCCTCTGATTCTCTCACTTTTTATCTTGGGAGGTGCGGTCGCTGTTGCCGTGTGGCTTGCTGCCCGCAGAATAAAAAAGATAGAACCCATCACAGCATTGCGGTCTGGCATACAAACACATAACTTCAAATGCAATCACATTCCGCTTGAAGAAACAAAAGCTCCACTTCATCTCGCACTTGCACTAAAAACAACACTTTCAGGAGCTAAGCACAATATTACCATCTGTATCACAATGCTTATCTTATCGCTTATCGTGGTATTTTCTGGACTTATGACCGCAAATATGCTCGTCGATACAACACCATTTATCACTCTTATCGTGGGTGAAACCGCTGACTGTTGTATTAGCATTGATCCCAAATTTGAGGATGAATTTTTACAAAAAATGAATAACGATGATCGTGTGGAAAAAATATATCTACAAACATCCGTGTCCGTCACCCATTCAAATGAGACCGAACTTCTGGCAACTCTTTGTGATGATTTCTCACAAGTAAATAACCAACATGTAATCTATAAGGGAAGATTCCCAAAATATGACAATGAAATTGCCATAGGGGCCAAATATGCCAGAGAAAAAGGGCTTGCAATTGGAGATGAAATTGCAATTACGGCAAAAGGAAAAACAGAAAAATATCTTATCAGCGGTTTTACGCAGATTACAAATTATCTAGGACGCGATTGTCTTTTTACACGTTCTGGTTATGAGCGATTAGGTACAATTTCTGCCACCAATTACTATATCAATCTCACAAGCGACACAGATATTGACGCATTTAACGCAGAAATAACAAGAAATTATGCAAAAAACATATACACAACCATAAATATACAATCTACCGTCGAAAGCTCAGCAAATGTCTATATCTCTCTTATGACAATTATTGTTATCGCCATACTTGTGCTCTCGATCATTATCATTGTATTTGTGTTGTATCTGTTGGTTCGCACCATGCTCAACAATAAAAAATGCGACTATGGAATTATGAAGGCACTTGGTTTTACTACAAGACAACTTATTTTACAAACTGCATTATCATTTATGCCAGCCATTATTCTCTCATCCATTGTCGGGCTTATAGTCAGTTGTTTTATAATCAATCCGCTATTATCACTATTTTTTAGTACTCTTGGAATTATAAAATGCTCCTTTGCCGTCCCTGTCGGATTTATCACAATAACAGGCATTGGACTTATATTATTTACCTTTGCAATAGCATGCCTTTTATCGTTAAAAATAAAAAAAATCACTCCCAAAGCACTCCTTTCAGGGGAATAAAAATATAACAATTAATTTTCAATAAAAAAGCAAATATTCATATAATTGAACATAGTAATATCAGAAAAAAATGACCAACATAACTAGAGAAATAGAACAAGATTGTGAAAAAAACTATATTGGTTATGTGATTGAACTATACGTGGGATTGTGATATTTTATAAGAGGAGTGGATCGGCAAATTTTAGATTATAAAATTAACTTTTATGGAGGATTTGTATGGATATTCATGTAGAGTCCATATTATACGAGCAAAAATCTGTTTTTATTCAAATGTTAGAATTGTATCTTTATGATTTTTCTGAATTTTCCAATGCTGATATCAATGAATATGGATATTTTGGATATAAGCATATTGATGACTATTGGAATGAAGAAGGAAGATACCCCTTCTTTATCAGAGTAAATGGAAAACTTGCGGGATTGGTTTTAGTACGTTCCTGCTGTGAACATAACCATTTGCCAAATCCTCATAATATAGCCGAATTTTTCGTAATGAAAAAATATAGGCAAAAAGGAGTAGGACGAATGGCTGCCACAATGATTTTTGATATGTTTCATGGTGGATGGGAAGTATCCCAGTGGATTAACAATGTACCTGCCCAAAATTTTTGGGGAAAAGTTATCGCAGACTATACAGATGGAAAATATCATACATTTACCGCAATGGAGGCAAATTCAATAGGTTTTACATTTGATAATTCACTTTAAATATTAGTTTAGTGTGAGAAGAACTTCTAATCATTCGCAGCAAAAGCTGCTTCATGAAGAAGTTCTAAATCTCATACAAAAGAATGCCTGAAATACGGCATTCTCTGCATAGATTCGAGATTCCGCAAAGTGGAATCATGGGAGTTAGTGTGAAGTCTACTCTTTTTTATTTTTATATCCGCACCATACAAAATCAGAAATATCATAAAATACAGAGGGGCTGTTGCATTAAGAAAAACATATACAAGATATTATAACATCTTGCAGGATGAATTTTCTTTTATCATTTTCGGAAAAGGTCCATAT
>CAJUOO010000072.1 GCA_910588535.1 uncultured Lachnospiraceae bacterium
TAAAAACAAAATTGGATAAATCCATGCAAAAATCGGGATACACCATTCTCCATTAGACATTACATAGATTAAAAAAATTAAGATTATGAAAACTGCAAATCGGTTATTTTTCAAAAGTTTTTTCATTGCTAAACTCCTTGCTTACATTCATTTTTTACCTCTAACCGAATACCACAATCACATTCACATTTCTATCAGTTTTTCATTATATTTCTTCCTCCCTCCGCTTAGTTTTGTCTCTTATTATGCTGTCGGCTCTCGGTCAATTCCCTGTTCCTTAAAAAAGCGGTGTTCCCAATGTACCGCAATCCCTAACTGCTCATTAGTAGCATTGATTGTGTCGGCTAAATCTTTACGCCACACTTTAGCGTTTTCTTGGCTGTTCCAGTCGGTGCTTTCTATGGTCTGACATTTCCACTGTTTACGGTTGCGCTTATCCACTTTCTGCTGTCCTGTCTTTTTATCAACAAAGGGAACGCGCTCCCCGTTTTCATCAAGGACATAAACCTTGCAGCCATCTCGATGCAGAACTGGCCATACAGACGCTAAAGACAGCCTTTTGCCGCCACCTTCCTTCAGATTCCATCCGGCAATAGACAGGTCTTAGCTGTATCCTTCCCACTACCAGAACGGATTGGGGACTTTCACTCGTTAGAAACGTGCGCCGCAAGGCGCACAATAACAATCGAGTAGGAGAACACTCTCTTCTCCTACTCGACCTCTCACACTCTATCTTAATTCACTATTAATTCCAAGGAAGCTTTGTTGTATTGCCAGCCTCGTAAGCTGCTTTTCTCTCATCAATAATTTCCTGATAGCCTGCCTCCAAGAACTTCTGTGCCTCTTCCTGATAAATAGCATCAAATTCTTCTGGCTTACACTTTGTCAATCTAACACTTGCCTCCTGATATGCACTAAGCAGTGTAGCAGAATATTCTGCCTCTGATTTAATCTCTACAGAGAAGATAGGATCAGAATATGCATGCTGTGCATCAGCGATCTCTTTTAATACATAGTAATTGTCAATCATAGCCTGCGTAAAGTCCTGAGGAATACCCTGAGGAGCAATTGCCGCGATACTCTGCTCGATTGTTCCATCTACCTTCAAAGCATGTACTACACAAGTCATATCAATATTACAGTTATGATTTAACATCTCTGTTCCTCTGTAATCACCATCAACCTTTGGAAGTCCGTCCTCACCTAATGTATAAGTAACACCCTCGATACCATTTTCCATAGTAAACAGTACATCCTGTCCATTACTATCCTTACCTGCCAGCATCCACTCCATATACATCCACGCTGCCTTTAACTGGTCCTCGGATGCCAAGCTGCTGAAGCCGACAATCATACCAAATGGATTATCTGCACGATTCTGAGGGAAATCTATCACGCCGGGCTCTACACATGCCGTGCTGGAAGCGATAGCAAGCTCACCGTCAGGATTATTCTCATAGAACGCCTTTAACCAGTCAACATTTGCGCTCATATAACCACCATACTGATAAGTCTTTCCATTAATAAAATCTGTCTTCTGCTGGCTACTTGTATTTCCATCTGCTCCATCTGCATCCAGCTCATACTCAGGAGAATACCAACCCATATTGTACTCTGCATTTTGTCTCTTTAACATCTGATAGGTAGGCTCCCATGAAAGAGAAGGAGTTCCCAAAGAAGAGTGCATTGCCCACTCAGCCTCATCAACCGGATATTTTCTAAAACCAAAATTCTGGCAGTATGCTGTAGTTGGAAGGGACAATGGCAAAGGTGCCTGATCGGTAAGACCTGCCTCAATTATCTTGTTGAGTGCGTCCTTGTGCTCCTCATAGCTTTCTGGAACCTTCTCATAACCAACCTGTCTTAACCAGTCCATTCTCACAAATGTTACAAAGCTGTAGCTTGTATTATAGTAAGGTCTCTCAGACAATACAAAATATGTCTGTCCATTAATATCTGTATAAGCCAACTGATTATTGTCCACCATCTTCTGATAATAGGTAGGTGCTACCTGCTTAAATTCATCTAGATCGATCACCTGCATAGCGCCATTGCTTGCCCACTCAGCTACCTTCGGGTAATCGTACTCCATAAGAATCGTAGGTGTGTCATCCGCTGCGATAAGCAAATTATATTTTGTCATAACATCGCCACGAGGAATTGCCACATACTCTACATCCACATTATATTTGTCACCGAACTCTGTCTGTACCCATTTTGTCCAGTAGTTATCATCTACTGCCGGATATCCCTCCTTAGAACGGTCATATACAGGAACCGTGATATGTACACGCTCTGCAAATGGAGTCCATCCATCAATACCTGCCACATCATTAGCTGCCGGCGTTGTGGCATCATTATTAGCAGGAGCTGCTGTTGTGCTGCCTCCGCTTGCTGTCGTAGGAGCCGCTGTTGTATTGTTGGACGGCGTAGAATCATTGCCGCAGGCAGAAAGACTTCCCACCATCATCGCACTTGTCATGGCAAGCGCAATTGCTTTTTTCCAGTTTTTCTTCATATTTTTTCCTCCTTTTAAGTCAAAGTGAATGATTATCCCCCACTTTGCTGTTTAAAATACATTCCTTACATTATAATTGCAAATGTATCTATAGAAACCCGACCCCTCGGATTACTACCATCGTTGATATCGAACGCTCATCCCTTAACCGCTCCGACCATAACACCCTTGACGAAATATTTTTGCAAAAATGGATATATACACATAATTGGTATTGTCGCAAACATAACGGCTGCTGCCTGATATACCTCAGGGGTACTTGTCACCTGAGCCGCCTCTGAGAGACTTGCAGCACTGTCGGCCGCTGACTTCACCATATTGCTCAATATATATTGAATTGGCTGTAATGCCTTTCTTGTAATATAGTATTTCGCATCCGCGTAGGAATTCCAGCGCCCCACCGCATAGAACAAACTCAATGTAGCGATAATTGGCTTCGAGAGCGGCAGTACGATTCGGAATAAAATCGTAAAATTCGTCGCACCGTCCAAAAACGCGGACTCCTCCAAACTGTCTGGTATAGAAGACTGGAAGAAGCTCTTCATAATCAGCATGTTATATGGTGAGAATATCAGTGGAAGAATCAACACCCACATAGTATTCAACAGATTAAGCTGCTTCATAAGCAAATATGACGGAATTAAGCCTGCACTGAAATACATTGTCAGCATCAATAAGATAGAGATAACTCCCCGCCCCTTTAACCTTTTCTTAGATAAGGGATATGCCGCACAAGTACAGACCACCATACCAAGTATTGTAAATATAATTGTCAACTCTACAGAATAGATCATTGCATGCGTCATCTGACCATCGAGGAACAGGGAACGATACGCATTGATATTAAAGCCCTTCGGCCAAAAATACACGCTCTTTGACAGCACTGCTGTATTGCTGCTCAAGGATTTTGCAAGCAGATGCACAAATGGCATTACACAGGTTAAGCACAGCAATACAAGCACTATCATAATAAGAACATCGCCGATTTTTATTTTATGTACGCCATGTATTCCTTCAAAGCGGGAATCTTCTTCATTTACATTTTTATTCGCCATCTTCAATTCCCTCCTTTAAATCAAACCATCTTCGCCAAGCATCTTGGCAAATTTATCCGTCGCCAGAACCAAAATCAGACCGGTAAGTGACTGGAACAATCCTACCGCTGTCGCCCTGCTATAATTTCCGCCGGACAAGCCCTTATCATAAATATAGATAGCAAGCTGATACTGGAAATCACGAACCTGAACATTATCAAAGGAATCCAAACGCTCAAAGTTACTTCCCATCACACGTCCAAGATTCATAATCAACAATGTAACAATCGTTCCCTTTATGCTGGGAAGCGTAATACTCCAAATCTTCTGCCAGCGATTTGCTCCGTCAATATCTGCCGCCTCATACAGCTCTCCGTTAATACCTGTGATCGCCGCAAGATATATGATGGTTCCCCATCCCATCGTCTGCCATACATAGATTAACAGATATGTAACTGCCCAGTGCCATTTCTCTGACAGGAATGGAATACCTTCCTTAATCACTCCCATATTCATCAGCCATATATTAATAAGACCAGTAGAGGGCTTAAACAAATACAATGCCACACTGCCAATAATAACCCAAGAAAGGAAATGCGGCAGATACAGGATTGTCTGTGTCAACTTTTTGAATTTAGGATATCGAAGCTCATTTAATAAAAGTGCCAGCAAAATCGGCATAGGAAAACCAACCAGCAAATCAAGACAATTAAATACTAAGGAGTTTCTAAGTGCCCTTATAAAATCCTTATCTTTAAATATCTTTTGGAACGTCTCAAATCCAACCCACTCGCTCCCTGCATATCCCTTTGCTGGTTTATAATCCATAAATGCCATGCGAAGTCCCGGATATGCCATATAATTAAACAGAATTACGCAGACTATGGGAAATATAAGCAAAACATATAACTGCCAGTCCCTTTTTAAATATACTGCCAATCCTTTCTTCCGGGGCATAGGCGCTACTTCCATCTTCTTATTCTCCATGCTTTCCCCTCCTCGATTCGTATGATAGCAATTAGGGTTTTGTATATTTTGTCCGTTTTCACGCCCTAATTCTTGATTTATATGTACATATTACACAATTTATACCCGAAAATCTAGGCAATTTTCTTATAAAACAACGCATTTTCAGCCATTTATATTTCAAATGAAATAAAACAAAGCATTTTCGAGCTTTTTCTACTCATTTCCGGTGATACCCACCATTTTGTGCTAGTTGAAAAAAAAGTACTTTTTTAGTATACTGATGAAAAGAACGAGAACAAAAGAAAGGAAGACCTATGCCAAAAAAGCAGAAAACCATAACGGAATATCGTCCTTATACCATGCCTGCTGCTTTTCCGGTACTCATCTTATCCGGGGACAGATGGCATATTTCTGATGTGAAAAGCGACCGTCTTCATTTCCACAACTGCTTGGAAATTGGCATCTGTCTAGCACAGTCAGGCTATATGGAATTTGAGGGGATTCCTGTGGCTTTCCGTGAGGGAGATATTTCTTGTGTTCCCCGCAATCTCCCTCACACTACCTACAGTTCTCCGGGAGAGTTAAGTCTGTGGACTTATATCTTCCTCAATCCCGATGAACTATTTCATCAAATGTATCCGGGAAGTAGTACTGCCTTCCCAGATCTTTCCATGGCAAACATTCCTAACTTTCGTTTTATCTATCACAGGGAGGACTATCCCAAAATACATTTCCTTGCCACCTCGGCTGCTGAGGAACTGGAAAAAAAACCTGAAAACTACCAGATAACCGTGCGCTCTCTTCTTCTGGCACTCTGTATGGAGATCCAGCGCTGTCAGATACAAGCTAAAGTTACCTCTCCCCAATCTGAGATTGGGGATGGAAAGATGGCGATCGCGCCTGCACTTGATTATATCCATAAAAACTATATGCTGGATTTTACCGTAAAAGATCTAGCTGACTTATGTCATTTGAGCGAAACACACTTCCGGCGCATCTTTCACTCTATTATGAGGATGCCGCCGCTAGAATTTATCAACAACACACGTATTTATCATGCCTGCACATTATTAAAAACCACGGAAGAGTCCATCCTCTATATCTCAGGTCAGGTCGGCTATAATTCCGTATCCACCTTTAACCGCTGCTTTGCCAAATCTATGGGGACATCTCCCAGAAATTGGAGGAAAACTGTTCTTTTCGAGGAAGGGCGAATCGAACTTGGCGCTGTGGAACAGTATCCGGGATGGCTATAAGTACACGATATATATGTAATAACATCCGAAAACCATGTGCTCTCTGTCTGGCACTACCATAATAAATGTAAAATACAATTCAATTAACATCAACTACATTCACACACATCCCTAGCATCTATAAGGAAAGGAGAATCTATTATGCTACGATTATTTGAACAGCACCAGATAAGAAAGGTGCAAGAACTCGAAGGTATGTGGGACTTTCAGATGGAAGGCTTTGATGGAAATTACCGCCTTCCTGTACCGGGATGCTGGGAACAACACCCCTCCTTTAGTCGTCACAGAGGAAGAGGGATTTACACAAAAGAACTGCTTCTTGACCATTCTGGCACAATCTGTCTTACCTTTAAAGGCGTCAGTCACACGGCTGATGTCTATTTTGACGGCGAAAAAATTGTACATCATTACAATGCATTTACTCCCTTCTCCGTGATAATTCAACATGTGTCAAAGGGCAAACACAAGTTAAAAGTAAGTGTTGACAATACCTTTGGTGAGCACTCCGCCCTACATGTGCCTAATGACTATTATACCTACGGTGGCATCACAAGACCCGTGGCAATGGAATACCTGCCTGATGCATATATAAAATCAATTCAATTTCTTCCATATAAAAAAGAAAATCAGTGGCATGCCAGAATGGAGATAGCTGTGGCTAACCTCTCAGAGAAATCAGCTAATCTTTCTCTTTCCTGCCATATTGCAGATACTACCATTCACTCTAATTCCGCATGTCTTGATGGAAACAGCGAGATGAGTTTCACCTTTGACCATCCATTCCCTTCTGTTGAAGAATGGTCTACCTCCAATCCATCACTTTATCTGCTCCACGCCATTCTTTCCATCGATGGAGAAGCAATAGATGATCAGATTGAGCGCGTTGGCTTTCGCACCATATCCCTTAAAGATGGCTCACTTCTGCTTAACGGCAAGCCTATTTTCCTAAAGGGATTTAATCGCCATGAAGATTATGCCGCTCTAGGATGTTCTCTGCCTCTACAGCTTATGGTTCAAGACATGGATTTGCTTCAGGATCTGGGCGCCAATGCCGTGCGAACTTGTCATTATCCAAATGATGAGCGTTTTCTAGATCTGTGCGATGAGCGTGGTATACTTGTGTGGGAGGAAAATCATGCACGTGGGCTGTCTCTGGAACGGATGCAAAATCCTAACTTTGACAAGCAGTGCGAGGACTGTATACAGGAAATGATTGAAAATCATTATAACCATCCTTCCATTCTTATATGGGGAATATTAAATGAATGTGCCAGCGACACAAAAGAAGGCCGTGCAAAATACAAGCGCCAATATGAACAGATTAAGCGCCTTGATGCTTCCAGACCAACCACATCGGCAACCTGTCGACATTTTACGGATATTTGCCTTGACCTGCCTGATATAGTCTCTGTAAATCTCTATCCACGCTGGTATGAAAATATGTCAGTAGAAGAATGTTGCCGTAAAGAATTAGAATGGATCTCTTCCACACCGGGAAATGGAAAGCCGATAATTGTGAGTGAGATGGGAGCCGGAGCTGTCTACGGCTACCGTGATCGCACAAAAGCTAAGTGGAGCGAGGAACTTCAGGCAGAAATTATACGTGAATGTCTTGCTACCTATATGAATCAGAAGCAAATTACTGGCGTGTTTATCTGGCAATTTGCTGACTGTCGCGTCACGGAGGAAGAATGGTTTCAATCCCGCCCGCGCAGCCATAATAACAAAGGAGTCGTAGACGAATATCGACGTCCAAAATTATCTTACGACGTTGTAAAAGAAATGTTTACAAACCGATAGATATTATATTTGGCAGGGAAATCAATTTCTCTGCCAAATTTTGCATCAAAACTCTTAGTGTGATTATGGTATTTTGATTTAAAAGAAACCTATATAAAAACAAATTATAGTTTGTAACATTGATGGTATTGTTGACTTTGCTGCAAACACATAATTTACTTATATAATGAAATATCTGGAATTAAGGAGATGTCACACGAAGAAAAACATATACAGAATATTATAACATCTTGTAGGATGAGTTTTCTTTTATCATTTTCGAAAAAGGCCCGTGTAGCCAGTTCGCTGTTTTCCTCCGTCACCCTGCTCCTGCTTAGTGAAAAACATAACGGATACTAAGCTCGTGAAATATCTCGCTTGTTTGTATTTATAAATCATCAAATTTCCTTTAAGAAGACAACAAAACTATCTATCGCTCCTGTACAAATAGTGATACAACGTGTTTTGCCTAACAGATAAAAACAGCCCGGCGAACTGTCTGTGGTCCTCAAGGAACCTATTGAAAAACACCGGCGCTTAGCGAGGTAGTTTCGAGCTTAGCGTTCGCTGTGTTTTTCACTAAGCGAGAGCGGGGTGACGGGGACCACAGACAGTTCGCCGGGCAAATCTTCCCTATTATTCCTATATAACAGCTATCAATTTATATATCTTTGTAATACATCAACAATTCTATTGGGAAAATTTTTCATTTATACTTCTATATGGATCTGGACCTGCTGGCCTACTATCCTTCCAGCACCCTTTTTTTGTAACTGTCAAACGCCTGCTCTGGCAAAACTCTTCCATCATTTGTATCAATTGTACTATTTCGCTGTTTCAAAAGCTCTATAAGAGCCTGTCCCGCTTCTTCGGTCGTATCCGAAAGAACACTTACACCATTCGATGCGATAAGGCAGATTGCCAGACAGTGAATTTTCTTGCTGTGCTTTCCTGTATTAATATAATACGTATAATCACTAAAGCAGCATGCCCTTAAAGTATCCACACGCATGACAGTTTGAGCAGGGTCAGCTAGATAAATATAATCCCTTGTGAGCAACCCATCTTTGTTAGTAGCATTGGATAACACTCTGTCAAGTCCTGCTGTCAATTTTAAAATATAACAATCCGAAGCCAATGCCTGCTGCTCAAACTCCTCAATCTCACTCACCTCAAGCTTGCTGTGTTTCGCGGAATTTGCAATATAATCGCCTCGTTTTTGCCGACTTCCCTTGATTAAGAAAACTAATACAATCAAGCAGACTAAAACAATCACTCCGAAGAAGCCACAGATCACGATGCCAACACTCAGCATATCATCCTCTCCGTTGGACACAAAATCGAGTGTTCTACCGATTCCCCACACCAGCCCATACAACGCAGCAGCAAAAAACAGTCCAAAAAATATAAAGCCGACGATGCTTCTGCGCTTCACAGTTTTCATTGCGCTCTCAAAAACAGAACCTGTTGGAAAATGTTTTTGAGCATAACTTTCATTCATCTTAGAAAAAAATTCTGTCATTCCTTTACCTCCATCTGATTCATCTATTTTCATATATCAATAAATGCAAAATTAGTATAACACGATAAAACAGCCATGGCAACCTGCAAAAAAATGATTCTTTCTGCTTTTTATTAAGCTGTTGTATTCTTTTCTAGTGGCAGTCAAGGTATTGTGCTTATTGCAACTTATTTACTAATAAATTACTTCTCTTATCTTCTAATTCTTACCAAACATTATCTCTGTATTTGCTTACAATCGCAGCCATTATCCTACTATCTGGACTATACTCCAGACTAAAATTTATTCTTAGACGCCACATTAAAAATACACAAAATCCCTGACATTAGAGTTGTTCACTACTCTTTACAGCTTCCACAACATATTTTATATAAGAGATTTAAACATAATTAGACAGGGATTTTTTTCGTCCCACATCTCTGTCAATGTAAGCAACGGTTCAAAACCAATACTTTTATAGAATTTTCGAGTTTCAGCATATGGCTTATAATCAACTGCATCACTTAATGTCTTGACAATTACATATTTACAACCTTTCTGAATAAAATAGGTTTCCACTGCATGATACAAAGCTTTCCCGACACCACTGTGCTGATATTCAGGAAGTACACCACATACATATATATCACCTGTGTGATCATAATGAATTTTAGCAGAAAAAAATCCAACACATTTTCCAGCACTATTTAAAGCAGCATAATATGAAGTATTCTTAACTTCTTCTACATATTCTTCAACTGCTTGTTTATTTCCAAACCATTCTGGTAATTGTTCAAGAATTACTCTCGTATAACATACTTTTTTTTGACTTTCTTGTATCTCAATTACATGAATATTTTTATCCATTTCTTATCCCTTCAATGATATAGATAAACTCTCCTATCTCTCTTAATATCAAAATTCTCAATATAATAATACATCCGCTTTGTCTATTCTGCACCCCTTAAAAAAGCCTTCAAAAAAACCATTTGTTTAAAAAGCTGCTGCATTTTCTCAGTAGATGATATACCAACAAATTGAAACAATCCCAATCAAATACTAAAAGTGTATTTTCATCTGGAAATAAACACTACAAAATTCTATACTCTTTTTTCCCTGTTTTTCATGGCATTTCTCTTTTTACAAACTCTTCGTATGTCTGCATAGAATGATATTCTAATTTAATATTATCAATACTGTCAACATAGCTCTCCTCCTTATATGGAAAAAAGACAAAGCGGCAATTTTTGTCTGATTTTATTACGTCTTGTTTCTCAGCTAAGCTACCGACAAGGCTTACTGCTCTCTCCTGCTCTCCACCTACGAACAAAAATCCTTGCCATAACTTTTGTACAGCGGAATTTTGCATTGAATGATGGATTGCGGTATCGATCAAACCATATTCACACAGATAAGAGCTCCTCCTTTTTAACTCAGTTGTAATCTTCCTTACCGCCTCATTATCTTTTATAACATTATGCACATCCATATAATGTTTTTCTAGATTGTATTCACTTTCATTATTATATTTTAATTCAATAAATCCAAAACCATAGTTTTTATCAAAGACTACAATATCTGGCTTAAAGCTTTTCCTCGCCGGATTCACTTTCTCCGGGATGGTATACTCCATATCAATGACGCACCAATCAGCTTTTGAATCTTTTTTCATATGCCGTCTAACAATCTCTGTCTGAATCCGCCGCTCTCCGGGATTTCCGCCTTTTTTCAAAAACTTTTTTTGAGTAGCTTTTAATATCAAATCCAAATATTCAGGATTGTCAAGCTGCTTGTGACACTGTTCATCCAACATTTTCCGCAGTCGGACACATAATTCTCTACAAATCGCGCCCTCATCATATCTTTCTAACGCTATATATCTACTTTTCAAGTACTGCAAATAATTTTTGTCAATTTCATTATCCTTTAATAGCCAATTCTCACCCAGATAATTTGCATATTCTTTCTCTTTTGTCAGACGAGTATACGTGGATTTTTTGCTATGTATCGTCGCTATCCGCCCTATATTCCCACCATATGCATATACTCTTAGCATTGTAGGTGATGAACCATCTGGCCCCACAACTGCAATAGGACACTCTAACCTCTCACCGTCATAAAATTCAAACCTCTGCAAATTTTTTATAGTTGTATTTGCAATATCATAAAACATTCGTACATCTCCTGTCCACCCAATTATAGAATCAAATCTATCTACAATCAGAATACTGCGTGATTCGGCTTATCCTCTACACTCCCTCGCACCAATGCTCGCGGAAATAAAAGCACCATATCTTTCACGTTATCAAAAAATAAATCTTCTGACAAAATATATCCTTGTTTCCAGATACTCTGCATCTTAATAGAACTCCAACAATTTTTCATTTATTTCATCTATGTTTTCTTTTCGTGTTTTTAATTCAGAATATAATCCAATCTCACCAATTTCCTCCCTATCACGCCGGTTTTCTTCAATTATCTGAATGGCATCCCTTGAAAGGGTCATTCCATATAATCCACCATATTCTTCATGCCATTCTTTCACCCAATAACTAGGCGGCATATAATAATGTACGATCCCCAAGTACTCCACATTAATATTACTAATTCCAAGTTCTTCTTCACATTCGCGTCTAATACATTCACTGAGACTTTCTCCCGCTTCCATACGTCCACCAAATGTCTCCCAATCACTTCTCCATGTATGCCATCCTAACAAATAATCATCTTCTATTTTTACAATAACTAATGCATGATTTAAATTAGCAAATTTGTCTATAGCTTTATTTTCATCAATATCTATTTTTTCTATAATTGCCGCACCATTCTTTGCTTTGAAAATCATATAAGCACTCTCCTCTATCGCTTCTTGTCAACCAGTATACCTGATCCAACTTTTATATACCCAAAAATATAGGGAGTAGCAGCCGCCACACCCCATATTTTAATTGCTCCAACAATTTTTCTATTTTCAATTCTGTTTTTCCATCGTTTCCATCGCGGATATTAAACTTATGTTTACAGCTCCTCAAGGACATTTCGTTGGTCTATTATTACGTCCTATCTCATCACTGTGCCAAATTTTTATGAAGCTCTTTTTCTATACCATTTACGAATTACTAATTTCTAATATAGCGATATCAAATGGTTCCAATGTCACCGTGCTTTCTTTTCCATTCTCTCCGCACACAGTAGTTGTCTGTCTATCTTTTGTATTATTGATAATTACCAGCTTCCCACTCCCCGGATAATATGCACATTCTGTAAATGGATTTGAGCAAATATACTTCTCCATTGCATTTTCATTCCCCATAGCATACAGAATGGCACGCATCAGCAATCTGGTATTCATCAATGTAAACCGATATCCTGACATATATACGCCGCGACCTTTTCCAAATTTATGTGATGTTACAATTGGTGTGCCATCCTTCTCAGCAAGCACCTCTGTGTCTTTACCCAACACATAGATTCCATCACAGATAGGAAGATCAATTTCTGGATTCTCCTGTGTAATAAAACTGTCTTTCTGAATCTTATATTCATATTTGCCAAGACATTTTCTTGTTCCCAGATCCTTATCCACACCAAGAATGTCTGCAAGCTGGAAATACTGGCTGCTGTGTTCTGTCGCTGAAGGCTCATTTACCCCAAGCAAACCACCGCCATTTGCCACAAATTCCGTGATTCTCTCCACAACCTCTGCTCTCTTCCAGTTGTCTCCACCACTCCATGCACTATCTAAAATACCAGCATTAATCACAAGCTTTACATCCTCTGCAATGCCTTCTGCCACAATATCATCAAAGCTCTTAAACTCCACTTCAAATGGCAGCCCAGACAAAGATTCTATCACATTGATCAGATCCACCTCAGGATGCTCATGCAGATGTCCGCTGCATGTCCATGAACGAAGAGAACCCCACGCTGTCAGAATCAAGATCTTACCCGGAATCACATATGGCTCACCATTCTGATGAAAACTCTTTAATAAACGAAACTCATCTGTCACCTTCTCCATATAATCACAGAAATCTGGAAATGGCTCCACCAGATGCAGATAACCACCCAATCCAATGCGGTCCACCGGTTTTCTCAACAAAGCTCGTCTTACATTCTGCCAGAACTTCTGTGCATCAAGTTTTGGATCACCACCCGGTGCAAACGTCGGTTCACCGGATAAGCCCGTTGGAAATAGATAAGGATGAAGCCTTAACTCTCTGGTGTCAATCCCCTTTGCCCCAGCGCACAACCTTGCCTCAAAACCGCTAAATACACATTTGATCAGACCATCAAAGCCAAACTCAGAGAAACGTTTCCCATAAGGCTCTACGCCAATCCAACTATCATCATAAAATACATAAGCCTTCTTCCCATATTTATGTACCAGATCCACACATTTTCTGCCAAACTCTACAACAAAGCAATTGACAAAATTCATCCATTCCCGATATTTCTTCGATGGCGCATTATGTGTCTGATTATATAAGCCCTTATTTACAAAATCCTCAGAAGTCATCTTATAGCCCTTCTCCTTCTCAAAAGCTCGAAGCGCTATCGGATTCACTGTAAAATCATAGGAACCCCAATCACTGTAAATACTTCTCAGATTCTTATCATCTCCCCAGAACCATGCAAAATTATAGAACATGGAAGTAAAACGAACTACTGTTGTAGCAGGATGAGAAATACACCACTCCTCCAGCCATCTTAAAATATTTTCCTGTGTCTCAGGGTATCTAGGCTCCACCGCCATCAGATGCTCCTTATCTCCCCAATCATTTGTAATATGATTATACATAGAGATCTCTTCCCAGAGACGCACTGCAAGAAAATTCACTGTATACTTATGCCATTTCTTTGCATTTCGAATTACCACCTCTCCCGTCTCGCTATTATAATCCCAATCAGAGAGCGCTACCTCCTCGTCGGTAGTTCGGTCATATACCTGCCAAAATTCCTTTGGATCATCCTTGGTATTTACCATAAACTGCTCCGTAAAATACCCTTTTAACGGCTGGATTGATACTGTTATATCCTCAGCCACCACTGGATAACTCATCAGAAAATTCTGCTGCAGCTTATCCATATTCTGCTTTGCCCACGCATTATCTGAGCGAATAAGACAAATTGTAGAATAAATACCATAGCCAGAATTTACAATCTCGTCCGATAATTGTGTGCCATCACTGTCACGAATTACATCTGCTCCCCATTTCTTTGCAAGCTGTAATGTCAACTCCTCATAGCCAGACTCCCCCGGCAGAGTAAAGCTATCTCTCTTTAATACATCTCCCATTCCTGCGAATCCTCCATTTTGTATTTTCATCTTTTCTCTAGTTTACAAGATATGACTTCGTTTTTCAATGTATAATATCATATTTATAGAATCAAAACGGAAAAATTGTCCATTTCTTAGATATAATATAACTTCTTGTAGAATGAGTTTTCTTTTATCATTTTCGGAAAAGGTCCGTATAGCCAGTTCGCTGTTTTCCTCCGTCACCCCGCTCTCGCTTAGTGAAAAACGTAACGGATACTAAGCTCGTGAAAAAACCTCGCTAAGTACCAACGTTTTTCAATAGGTTCCTTGAGGAAAACAGCGAACTGGCTATACTACTTTACCGGATGTTTCAAATATATTATGATTTTTCCTATACTTGCAATTTTATGTATCTTTTATTCTCGTAAGCAATGAGCCAATTTTATTCATCAAAAAATACTTTGCAAATTTTATTACTTCTACAGTTACCATAAGTAAAATTGTGAGCAGAAAGTTAGCTTAATTTTATGCAAAACTACCTGTTTTTTAGTTTATGAATCAAGTTAAGTGCAAGTAATGGATTTCTTAAATTCATTTGTATTCATAACTCATCAAACTTTATTAATGGAGATAACAAAAACAATTTATCAATCTTATACAAGCAGAGTGACAGCGTGTTTTGCCTAACTAATAAAAACAGTCCAGCGAACTGCCTGTGGTTCTTAAGGAACCTATTGAAAAACGCCGGCGGTTAGCGAGGTAGTTTCGAGCTTAGCGTC
>CAJUOO010000073.1 GCA_910588535.1 uncultured Lachnospiraceae bacterium
ACCGCCGGCGTTTTTCAATAGGTTCCTTGAGAACCACAGGCAGTTCGCCGGACTACTTTTATCAATTAGGCAAATATGCTGTCACTCTGATTATATAAAATTGATAAATTATCTTTGTTATCCCCATATAAAAGAATATGATGATCTAAGAATACAAACGAAATAAAAATAAATATAGATCTGCAAGTATATGAAAAATCACAACGTATCTAAACTATCCAACAAAGTAGTATAGCCTGTTCGCTGTTTTCCTCAAGGAACCTATTGAAAAACGTCGGCGCTTAACGAGGTTTTACACGAGTTTAGCGACCGCTACGTTTTTCACTAAGCGAGAGCGGGGTGACGGAGGAAACAGCGGACAGGCTATACGGACCATTTTCAAAAATGATAAAACATACTCATCCTGTAAAAAATTATACCAATTTACTCACCAACATTTTTCAATAGGTGAAAACAACATGACAAAGAACCATAGACAATTCCTTGGTTAAACCACTCTCAAAAATCTAAAAACAATGTACAAAATATTCTGAACTATCTATATTCTCTTATAAAGACGCTTCCAGCGTACTGCGTATCGCTTTTATAAAGTCTTCTGTATTCAGAGATTCCACATAGGATAAATTGGTGATCAACGCCAAATCCTTTGTCATTTTTCCAGACTCCACTGTATCGATGCAGGCTTTTTCAAGTTTATCTGCAAATACACAAAGTTCATGAATCTGATCTAGCTCCCCGCGCTTTCTGAGGGCTCCTGTCCATGCAAAAATAGTGGCAAGTGGATTGGTGGAGGTCTCCTCTCCCTTTAGATGCTTATAATAATGCCTCTGTACAGTCCCATGTGCAGCCTCATACTCATATTTGCCATCAGGAGATACCAACACGGAAGTCATCATAGACAGAGAGCCAAAGGCAGTTGCTAACATATCACTCATCACATCTCCATCATAATTTTTGCACGCCCAGATAAATCCACCATTGGAGCGAATCACTCGCGCCACAGCATCATCGATCAATGTATAGAAATATTCTATGCCAAGTGCTTGAAACTTCTCGGCATATTCTTTCTCATAGACCTCCTGAAAAATATCTTTAAAGGTATGATCGTATTTTTTGGAAATGGTATCCTTGCTGGAAAACCACAGATCCTGTCTGGTGTCCAAAGCAAAATTAAAGCAGCTTCTGGCAAAGCTTTCAATAGAGCTGTTTAAGTTATGTATTCCCTGAAGGATTCCGGGACCCTTAAACTCATGGATCAGCTCACGCACCTCTTCTCCATTTTCCTTTGTATAGACTAGCTCACACTTTCCAGCTTCTGGTATCTTTATCTCGGCTGCTTTATATATATCTCCATAGGCATGTCTCGCGATTGTGATCGGCTTTACCCAATTTCTCACATACGGCTCTATTCCCTTCACGATAATTGGTGCACGGAACACTGTTCCATCCAAAAGGGCTCGTATGGTGCCATTGGGACTTTTCCACATTTCTTTTAAATTATATTCCTTCACCCTATCAGCGTTGGGGGTGATCGTCGCACATTTTACTGCAACGCCATATTTCTTTGTGGCAAGCGCAGAATCTACTGTCACAGCATCATCTGTCTCATTGCGGTACTCAAGCCCCAGATCATAATACTCTGTCTTAAGCTCCACAAATGGGATTAACAGCTCTTCCTTAATCAGTTTCCAGAGAACCCTTGTCATCTCATCGCCATCCATCTCCACCAAAGGAGTGGTCATCTTTATCTTCTCCATATATTACCTCATTTCTGCGCTGCTTTTTGCATATTTCAAGTTTGTGGATGCAGCGCGGACACAAACTTGGAAGTGAAAAATGGAACCTTTCTATTATTTTTTCACTGCTCTATTTGTCAAAATCCTTCTCTATAAGCTGTCCAGATGCCTCCAACAGATTTTTCAGCCCATAATTATCAATATTCTGAACTGTGCTCAGCACATGTTGATGCGCGAGCTCCTCCGCCCGCTCAGGCTTTTTTTCCTCAATCGCCTGCAGGATCAGCCGGTGCTCTCTGTTGGACTGTTTCGCCCTTCCCTCTGTCGCCAAAGACATGCGGCGCACCCTCTCCACATAATGATGGAAATTCAACATCATATGTTCCATAATTCTACTTTTTGATGCCTGATATAAAATCTCATGAAATCTGGTATCCAGCTCACACACCTGCACATAGTTTCTTTTCTGTGCATAAAACTCTGCAAGATCCACATTCTCCGCAAGCTCCTTTTTCTGTTCTGGCGTAATATGCTCTGCCGCCCATCTGGCGCAAAGTCCTTCCAGCATAGATCGGGCTGCATAGATATCCCGAATATCCTGCTCCGTAAGCCCTATTACATAGGCCCCCTTATTTGGGATAATTCGGACCAGCCCCTCAAGCTCCAACTGCCTCAGTGCCTCCCTCACAGGAGTTCTGCTCACGCCAAGCTCATGCGCCAGCGTATTTTCCTTAAGCTCCTCCCGCTGCTTATATTTTCCAGATAATATTCCTTCTCGAATCTCGTGAAATACTCTTCCCCTCAGAGAATAATTGTCACTTATGTCCATAACCTGATTCCAAGCTCCTCACAGCTTTTGTCAATCACCTTTAAAAGCTCCTCGTCCGTCAGCACCGTAACGCGCCCGCTCTCATACTCTTCATCCACCCATTCTTTCACCTTGGCCACCACCGCAGAATTTTTATCAATCTGCTTCTCACCCTTCAGCTTAAAATAGGTGTTCATCCAATGTGCGATCCCGGCAAGCCCCGATGTGTTGGAGACAGCGACAAGAACTGGCCTGTTCAGCAATTTCTCCGTATCAAAAATATTGTAGATCTCCTCATTTTTAAGCAAGCCGTCCGCATGGATTCCCGCGCGGGTGACATTAAAATTCTTTCCTGCAAATGGTGTTCTCTCAGGGATCGGATAGCCGATCTCCTTCTCAAAATATTCAGCAAGCTCTGTGATCACTCTGGTGTCCATGCCATCCAACGTTCCCCTTAGCTGCGCATACTCAAATACCATCGCCTCCAAAGGTGTATTTCCTGTTCTCTCGCCAATGCCAAACAATGAGCAATTCACACCACCTGCGCCGTACAGCCACGCTGTTGTGGAATTTGTCACCGCCTTATAAAAATCATTGTGCCCATGCCACTCCAAAAGCTCCGAAGGCACATTGGCATGTGTCGTCAAGCCATAGATAATGCCCTGCACACTTCTTGGAATGGACGCTCCTGAAAAATTCACTCCATAGCCCATGGTATCACACGCGCGAATATGAACCGGAATCTTATACTCCTCCATCAGCCTCATCAGCTCCAGCGCAAATGGAATTACAAAACCATAGATATCTGAACGGGTAATATCCTCAAAATGACATCTTGGGCTAATGCCTGTCTCCAGACATTCCCTCACAACACTAAGATAATGATCCAGCGCCTGTTTCCTCGTCATCTTCATCTTATAGAAAATATGATAATCTGAGCAGCTTACAAGGATTCCCGTCTCCTTCATGCCAATCTCTTTCACTAGCTCAAAATCCTTTTTATTTGCGCGAATCCAGCTGCTGATCTCCGGGAATTGATAGCCGCGCTCCATACATTTGTACACAGCGTCCCTATCCTTCTTGCTGTATAAAAAGAACTCTGACTGGCGGATAATACCATTCTCCCCTCCAAGGCGGTGCAGATAATCATAGATCGTCACAATCTGCTCTGTAGAATATGGCGCTCTTGACTGCTGCCCATCGCGGAAGGTAGTATCTGTAATAAATATATTTTCCGGCATATTGTGCGGAACCACACGGTTGTTAAACGCGATCTTCGGCACCTCATCATACGGAAACAAATTCCGAAAGATATTGGGCTCCTTCACATCATTTAACTGATAGATCGGCTCCTCCAGTGATAAAAGGTTTGTATGTCTGTCCACTATAACTCTTCTGTTTTCCATAGCTCTCCTCATTTCTGCGCCACTTTACTACGCTATTGTATCGGTATTATTGTATACAATGATACAATACTTGTCAAGCACAATTTTTCCATTCCTCTTCCAGCAGTTTCCATTTACAAACATATGTTTTGTATACTATAATAACTGTATCACTCAGAAAATCTTAGAAAATATTTTTTACAATCTATTATTCAGAAGGGGGATTTCTCTTGGAAAGCATCTTGTGCGTTGATATGCCAGTACAGATGATTTCTTGTACTGACACAAATGGAAAAATTACACCTTTGCGCTTCCGGTTCCGCGACAGAACGGGAGAGCTTATCACCATTATTATAGATAAAGTATTATCAGAGGATCAGGACAGAAATCGAGTGGGCATCCACTTCTCCTGCGCAGCTACACTATATGGAACACAAAGAATATTTTGCCTGTGGTACAATTACTTTGCCCATGAGTGGCGGCTGTCACGTCTATAGCCCCGTCGCCGGTAAACTATAGAAATAAAAAACTGCACAGCTATTTCCAAAAAGGATACCCATACTCCTTTTCGGAAATAGCTTCATACCCATGAAGGGCATCAAACGGCGAAAATTGTGCTGCCCGATCGATAAGCTCCATCTGCGGATGCTTCTTTGACACAGGATGTGGAAGATGAATGATATCATTATAGTCCTCTTTTTCCCAGCTCATGCGCGGTGGCCTCCTATTTGGCGATTTCGTTCTATTGCTGTGGCGCCCTCCTGCAGACTCATCCCCTTTACTATTGCATTTTTTCCATATTTCTTTTTTATGGACAACACTGCCTCCTGCAGTTTCCTCTCTTTTGCCAGCCTTTCTTCCTCCGCCTGTTTTTCTTTTTCTACCGCATTATAATCTGTAAATAGATCCATCTGTTGAAATTTCTCTGATTTTTTTGCTTCTGTCTCATCCATCAGATGATTTGCCACCACCGTCACGCGGCGCACATACAATTCAGGATGAACAATTCTCTTATATAATTTTATAACAGCATCCACAATAATCTGTGTCGAGGAGGTCTGTCGGTTCAGATTGGCTGTGCCATGTGCATGTTTTGGAACCTTTCTCCCATACCGATCCACAGAGATCTCTCCCTGATAGTTATCTCCAATCGAAAGATTGACAAGAGTATCCCTGTCATAACCAACAGTAAGCACCATCTGATCTGTCACAAGCTTCTTATCTACCAGCTCCAAGACAAGCAGCTCCGTCATCTCTCTCACAATCAACTGTGCTTTGACAAAATCGTAGGGACATTTTAGAACTTGCCCGGAGCTCATTGATCTGCTCTGTGGCTGGTAAGCTTTGATATGTTTGATAGTGACCGGCTCCCACCCCCATGCATGATCAATTAAAAGCTCTGCATGAATACCAAACAACTTGTACAAAAGCTCCTCATTATAGTACTCTTCCTCTCCACCCAAAGAACACCGCGCAATATCTCCCATCGTATATAAGCCTGCAGCCTCTAATTTTTTCTGATAGCCATGTCCAATTCTCCAAAAATCTGTGAGAGGTCTGTGACCCCACAAAAGCCTTCGATAGCTCTCCTCACTAAGCTCTGCTATGCGGACACCATTTTTATCAGGGACAGCATGCTTTGCCATAATATCCATCGCCACCTTACAAAGGTACAGATTCGTGCCAATGCCGGCCGTAGCTGTAATTCCTGTAGACATAAAAACATCCTGCACAATTCTAGCCGCCAATTCCCGTGCTGTCATACGATAGGTATCAAGGTATTGCGTCACATCCATAAATACCTCATCAATAGAATATACATGCATATCCTCTGGGGCAATATATTTTAGATATATTTTCTGAATCACCGCACTGTATTCCATATAAAAAGCCATTCGAGGCGGAGCTATCATATAAGATAGCTCCAGCTCTGGATGATCACTCAGTTCATCCGCACAAAAGGAGGAGCCAGAAAATATTCTACCCGGTGCATGATCTCTTCGCTGTATATTTATCTCCTTCACCCTCTGCACCACCTCAAATAGCCTTGGTCGGCCGGATATGCCATATGTCTTTAAGGCCGGAGATACCGCAAGGCAGATGGTCTTATCCGTTCTTGTGACATCAGCCACCACCAGATTGGTGGTAAGTGGATCGAGCTGTCTCTCCACACATTCCACCGACGCATAAAAGGATTTTAGATCGATCGCTATATAGCTTCTCTGCCCATTTTCCATAGTAATCTCCATTCTGCGGCACAAATTTAAACTCTGCGTCTGCCATCAAACAAATTTGTGACGCTCCCTACACCCTCAGCGAATCAATGCTTTAATATCCAACATGCCAAATCCTTGTCTGCAGCTCTCCCACCCCAAATCAACAGCGCTCTCACATAATCGTCTCTTCACCTCCCCATTGCTAAGATAGGGTTCCTTGGATAAAAGCAACGCCGCTGCTCCTGACACAATTGGTGTGGACATCGAAGTGCCACTTTTCTTTATATAGGCATTTCTCCCCATTCGGCTCCTCCTCGCGTGACAGGAGAATATATTAGAGCCGGGAGCCACCAGATCAGGCTTAATAATGCAAGAATAGCTGGGACCCCTGCCTGAATAATCAGATATAATTCTCCCAGCTACCTCCACCTCTTCTCTATTATCGGAAGAGCCCACCGTGATCACCTTGCGGCTGATTCCCGGCATGGTGATAGTATATGGGTCAGGACCATTGTTCCCGGCAGCAACACATACCACCAGCCCAGCATCCCACGCATGATTGACAGCCTTTACCAACTCACATTCTTCATCCTCCTCCCCCTTGGCAACCGTGCCCACGGAAATATTGACAATACGGATATGATACCGCTCTTGGTTGCGAATCACCCACTCCAAGCCCTTTATCACAATATCCACCGAACCATTTCCACTATAATCCAACACCTTGCAGGCAATCACGGATGCTCCGGGGGCAATTCCCCGATACAGCCCTTGAGACATGCTGCCGTCACCCGCCGCGATTCCAGCGATATGGGTGCCATGCCCACAGTCATCATACAATCCATGTCTATGATAAACAAAATCTTGAAAGCATATGATTCGTTTTCCAAAATCTGTATGCGGGTATATCCCCTCTCCTGTTAAATAAATGTATGCCACTCTATCTGAATATCCCCTCCCTTATCTATCACAATGTGCCGAATACATCAAATTGCAAGCGTATCCTCTCTCTGCTCTCCACAAGCTTCTTTATAAAACAGACCATATATCTCTTCAGATAGTTTACACTGATTTTCTCTATATCATACCCTCTGGATTTCAGTAATACATACTCATCAGACACAATATTTTAAAATAATCATTCTTTATCTGCTGTATCATATTCTGCTCTTTTCTCTAACTCTACTGTCAGTAGGTGTTCCTTTTTATATTATATTGTTATAATATATCATAAATAGGAGGGCATATATAATGAATCAAATTAAGATCGGTACCTTTATTTCTGAGTGCCGGAAAGCAAAAGGCTGGACACAAAACCAGCTAGCAGAAAAACTGGGGATCACAGATAAAGCTATCTCAAAGTGGGAAACCGGAAGATCTATGCCGGACTTATCGTTGTTTGTTCCATTATGTACATTATTAGAGATTACTTTAAATGAACTATTTGCCGGTGAGAAGATTTCTGACCAAAACTTAAAAGAAAAAGCAGATGAAATACTTATGGAAGTCATTACTGGCTGGCTAGGTCATGATAAGTGGATACCAAAAGAAAACAGCAGTGCTCGCAATTATGTATTAGAAGTATCCCATGTATCAAAAGTATATAAAAATGCTTCGACAAAGGATGCCACAAATCACAATGCAGTCTCAGCCGTAAATAATGTAAGCTTTCAGATTCCTCATGGCAGCTTTGTTGGAATTATGGGAGCCTCTGGCTCTGGAAAGACTACTCTTCTTAATCTGATAGCAACAATAGATAAGCCTACAGGTGGAAGAATACAAATCAACGGGCAAAATATCGTGGATATGTCAGAAACAGAGACAGCAGATTTTCGCCGTGAGCATATAGGATTTATCTTTCAGGAATACAATTTGCTTGATACATTGACCATCTATGAAAACATTGCGCTCGCGCTGACTATAAAAAATATACCAAAAGAAACTATTCGAAAAACAATAGAAGATCTATCTGAAAAATTGAACATATCTTCCATCTTAGATAAATTTCCATATGAGGTATCAGGTGGGCAGCGGCAGAGATGTGCCTGTGCACGCGCCATTGTGGTAAATCCTGATATTATACTTGCAGATGAGCCTACCGGAGCATTGGATTCCTATGCCTCCAAACAACTACTAAGCACATTCGCCATACTCTGTAAAGAATATCAGGCAACTATATTGATGGTTACACATGATGTTATGGCGGCCAGCTATTGTGACAGTATACTGTTTATGCAGGACGGAGAAATAAAAGCCACACGAAATAGAGAGCAAGAAAGTAAACAAACTTTTTTCGCAGATATTTTAAAAATGATAGAATGGATAGAGGAAAAAAATCATGATCTATTTAAAATTGTCAGTCCGTAATGCCAAGAGATCTTTAATCAATTATCTTTTATATAGTATAACCATAATCATTCTTATAGCGATTATGGAATTTTCTAACTGCATTGCCATTATGGGAAGATTAGCAAATTTTCAAACGCACTCTCTTCCTCTTCTGATAACCATCATTCAGATTATCTTGGTTGGATATATTGACACCTTTATGCTTGAGCAAAGAGCAAAAGAATTTGCAAGCTACTTGTTATTGGGCATGAAAAAAAAGAAATTGACATACCTTTTCTTATGTGAAATCTCACTTATCGGATTGTTCTGCTTTCTTATTGGAACAACGATAGGTCTGGCTGTGTATGTTTTTTTCTGTTTTTGTACACCTATGCTGGAAAGAAATCTTTCTTCATTCCTTCCTTACAAAAGCATCGCTTACACCTTTTGCTATTTTTGCCTTGCAAAAGCATGTTGTGCATTTCATTTAAAACAGAAAATAGACAAGCTACAGATACGAGAATTACTATATGAAAAAAATCGAAATCAAAGTATCATTCAAAATAATAATTATAAAAAATGGGCCATTCTTTTTATTTTCAACTTTCTTTGTCTACTGGGACTTATGTGCGGCATTGTCATTCTTCCTAGGGATTGGGCTGTTTATCCTACATCCGTCGTATGTATACCATTTCTGTTATCTATTCTCTCATTTTATCAATGGTTGTTTGGCTATCTGTATGCCCAGAGAAGAATAAAGTCCATTTTTATATATCAAAAAAACTGGCTCTATCATACGGCTGTTCTGACATCAAACATAAAAACATCTGCCACCATAAACGCTGTTTTTTGTATGTGTTTTTTATTTGCGGCATTTTCTTTTATTACTGGAAGATTGATGCTACAGCCAGAATTTCAGCTTTTTGAAAAGGGTACACAACAATGGATGGGAATTATGCAAATATGCCTCTGTATTATATTTACAGTTACTTATTTCTCAATATTATCTCTACAAATAATAATAGAATTAAAAAAGGCTTCAAAAAACAATCAAATATTACATTCTATTGGCAGGAGCAACAAACAATTAGCCCTTCTAAACAAGCAGCAGATAGTCATTCAATTAACCTTGCCGATGTTAATGGCTTTTCTGGTTTTTTTATTCTGCATGCCACTACTCAATGGAACAATAAACCTGATATTGCCAGATACCATGCACAATAGCCTATTCAAATTTGCTGGAGAATTTTTTCTATGTATTTTGTTTTTCTATACCTGTTACTTTTTTATTGTAAACACGATAAGCAGACAATATAGAAATTTTTAAGAGAAAATAACAAGACAGGCTGCATTTGCCTATACACGATATAGGCAAGTAAAGCAGATTGTCAACATTTATACTATTACCAATATTCTTTGTGGATCTCCACTTATAAGGTAGGTCCACAAAGAATATTCCTACAGCCGCCAGATCTGCCATCCCCAGAAATATTCCCAGAAAAAGCGATTCTTTCCCTGCACCCACCCTTCTCTTTCCTTTAGACAAAACTACAGCAATTAGACTTATCAAGAGAAGCATCCAGCCTCTCCACCACAAAAGTACAGCTCTCTTTTCCTGTCAGCTCCTTTGTCCTGTTATCTGGCTGGCCAAATCCGACACTGATCTGAATCCTCTTTCCGTCCTTCTTTCTTCTTCCCTCTTCATCCACCACCAAAAAGGCATCTGCCTCCACGTGAACCATAATCTTTTGCTCCTTTGCAGGCTCAAGCTTCACTCTCTCAAAAGCACAGAGCCTCGCCCTCAATGGTGCAAGTTCAGAATCCAACTCCCTACAGTACACCTGAATCACCTCATAAGCCGTCATCTCACTCTTGTTCTGCACTGTCACCAAAAGATCCATACCGTTGGACAGATCTGCTTGCATCTCTTCTTCTCTCACATTCTTCGCTCCAAAACTGATACCTTTCAGCTCTACCTCCTGACAGCTCAACCCATATCCAAAAGGATATAACACCTCCCCGTCAAAATATCGATACGTTCTGCCCTTCATAGAGTAATCTTCAAAGTCTGGCAGATCCTCTGTGCAGCGATAGAATGTCACTGGAAGCCTGCCGGAAAATGGCAGCTCTCCAAATAAAAGTTCTGCGATAACCCTTCCGCCTCTCGCTCCCGGATACCACGCCTGAATCACCGCGGCAGCATGTTGATCTGCATAGCGCAGATCCATGGCACTTCCTGTCATATTCACGACAATCACAGGCTTGCCCACCTGAATCACCGCCTCCAAAAGCTCCCTCTGTGGTTTTGGCAAAAGAAGGTCAATCTTATCACCAGAAGCATAGCTATTTCCAGTATCCCCCTCTTCTCCCTCCATCGTCTCATCAAGCCCCAGACAGAGTATTACCACCTCACTATTTCGCGCCACCTGAATCGCCTCACTTATTCGATCCCTTCCACATGAGGTCGCTTCTACTTTATCGCGAAACAGATGACAACCCTCTGAATAATACACTCTTGTTTGTTCGTCTACAGCATCCTGAATACCTTCCAGAATCGTGATATAGCGAGAGGAAGTGCCATGATAATTTCCAATCAGTGCCACCCTGCTGTTTGCGTTCGGACCAATCACACCGATCGTTTTCAGTCCTTTTTTATCAAGTGGTAATATTCCATTATTCTTTAACAGCACAATACTTTCTGCTGTCGCCCTGTCAGCAACGTCCTGATGTTCCCTACACTCTAATTTATCAAAACCTATATAATTATAAGGTGTATTATCAAACAGACCAAGCAAAAACCGAGTGGTAAACAGTCGTACTGCTGCCTCCGTGATCTCCTCCTCCGTCACCAAGCCATCTTGATACGCTTTTAAAAGATGAAGGTATGTAATCCCACAATTCACATCACAGCCACAGTGCAGTGCCAGCGCAGCGGATTCCTCCGCCGAATTTGTGACCATATGCTTGGTGTGAAAATCCCGGATCGCCCAACAATCTGAGACATAATGTCCCTGAAATCCCCACTCTCCTCTTAAAATATCCTTCATCAGCATCTCGCTGCCACAGCATGGTTCTCCGTTGGTTCTATTATAAGCCCCCATCACTGCCTCAACCTCTGCTTCCTTCACCAGTTTTTCAAATGCTGGTAGATATGTCTCATACAGATCCTTTTTGGAAACGTTCGCATCAAATTCATGTCTTAACGCCTCCGGCCCAGAATGTACAGCAAAATGCTTTGCGCAGGCTGCCGCCGCTAGATACTCGCCGTCTCCCTGAAGTCCCTGCACGTATGCCTTGCCAAGCTCACCCGTCAGATATGGATCCTCACCGTATGTCTCGTGCCCTCTCCCCCATCTTGGATCGCGAAAAATATTCACATTGGGCGACCAGTATGTAAGCCCTTTATAAATATCTCGATCCCCCAGACTGCTGTAGGTATTATACTTTGCTCGACCCTCCACGGCAATTACCTCCCCGACCTTATGCAACAACTCCTTATCAAAAGCCGCCGCCATACCGATTGCCTGTGGGAAGCTAGTGGCAACACCAGCTCTTGCTACACCATGAAGTCCCTCGTTCCACCAATTATAAGCCGGAATCCCAAGTCTTGGAATTGCTGGAGCATCATACCTTAGCTGTGAAGCCTTCTCTTCCAATGTCATACGCCCCACCAGCTCCTGCGCCCTACTTCTCGCGCGCTCTCTATCTCTCATTGTAAAACCTCCCTTTCCTTTCTCAACAGACCGTCACCTCCCGCTGCAAGCCAATGGGATATCGACTGGTCAAAAACTATGGTTCTCAACTGACTAAAGACATAATAAAACAGAGAACCGAACACTTAACAAATGTCCGATTCTCCATGTGAACCTTCTCTAAAAGTAAAGTGATTCTCCCGGTCCAATATGCATCTTATATTTTTCTATCCGCTTTATATGTCACAATCCGTTTATCACCACTTATTGTCAATGATTGCTTATACTATTATCTATGTGAAATGGCTTTGCGCTTGCATTGTCACACCACATATTCTCGGCCTCCACATCAATATTCTCAAATGAAAAATCAGACAAATGATACTGCTTTTCATCCGCCACAACCTTAAAGCATATCTCGCACTTACATTTGCAATTTCTCATCTGTATATGTTCTGCGACAGATATTGGCATATCTGTGCGGCCTTTTAAATCAAAGAATTGTGTCCAAGGATTAATATTAAGGAAGTTCTTTATCGTGCCCTCAATATCTTCCACCAAAATGTACTCATAATGCTGTGGTGTATCTGGGCGCATCTTAAGCCATAAAAGATTGCTCGCCTCTGATACCTTAATTCTCCTTAATATTACATTTCTATTATGAACAGATTCCGATCCAAGTGTCAGGCATCCATGGCAGAATCCATATGTACAATCCTCCACAATAATTCTCTCATTGGACCCATTTTCTGGTGCCTCGTCCGCCCAAGGTCCTTTTCCGCCCTTCAACACAACCGCATCATCATTCACTTCCAGATAACAATTTTTCACTAAAATATCTGTACATACATCAATATCAATTGCATCTGTGCTTGGCGCCTTCACTGGCTTCGCAGGAGAAAAAATATGGCAGCCTATATATTTTACATGATTGCACTGATACAGATGCGTCGTCCAAAAATGAGAGTTTTCAAGATGCAGCCCCGCCACCAACACATTGCTGCAATGTGACAAATACAGCAGTCTTGGTCTTTGCTCATCCTTATTTGTGCACTTTGGGTTCCACTCCCTTCTTAGCCAGAACGATTTCCACGACTTAAGACCATTTCCATCTATTGTTCCGGGTCCACACATGGTAAAGCCATCTACACCATCTGCATTGATCAAAGCCATAAAATACAGACAGGTCTCCCCCTCTATGCGGGTCATGCAAATAGGGTAATCGGTGATATCCTCACTCCCCTTCAATACACCACCCTCTGCAACATACAGATTGACTCCCTGCTCAAAAGTCAACGCTCCTGTTCGATAAGTGCCTCTTGGAACCACAAGAACACCACCACCGTTCTCTGCTGCAGTATGAATAAGCTTCTGAATCTCTTCTGTATACAGCTTTCCATCATCACAGATCTCATAATCTGTCAAAATATACTGTGTTCCAAGCTCTGTCAATTCAGGGACACGAGTATCATAAAACCAACTGTCAATCTGTGTTCCATCGGGAAAATATTCCATCTTATTATCCATAATTATCCTCATTTCCGTGCATTGTACCGCACCATTTATCTCTCTCATTTTGTACCTATAGAAACTCTCTTTCTATCACTACAAATTATAGCACGAGATTCCCTAGCACACAATACAAATCGAAAGAACTAGCAGACGGATTGTGTAAAATCATAACTTCTTGTAAATGTAATATTTTATCTACTGTTATAAATTTGTTGTATCATCTTCTGGAAAGATCCGTCCGGCGAACTGCCTGTGGTCCTCCGTCACCCCACTTGCGCTTAGTGAAAAACGCAGCGGACGCTAAGCTCGAAACTACCTCGCTAACCGCCGGCGTTTTTCAATAGGTTCCTTGAGGACCACAGGCAGTTCGCCGGACTGTTTTGTTTAGAAAGGAAAAACACGCTGCATCCCTGCTTGTATAGGATTGATCTATCACTTTTGTTGTTTCCATTAAGAGAGCTTGATGATCTATGAATACAAACAAAAGTCAAACTTCCATTGCTTGCACTTAACTTGGACTACAAGTCAGAAAACAGATAATTCTGCACCAAATTAAGATAACTTCATGCTTATAATTCTTCTTGCATTATTTTATAGAAGAAATAAAACCAGAAAATATCTTTTCCTAACTATAATTGTGTAAATTTACTAATATGGATCAGGTTGAATATTTATAGCAGGATTTCTGGCCTTTATGTCAGTCTCCATATGACTTATGTGGAACCATTCAGTAAAGCAGTATAGCCAGTCTGCTGTTTTCCTCAAGGAACCTATTGAAAAACGTCGGTACTTAGCGAGGTTTCTCACGAGCTTAGTATCCGTTACGTTTTTCACTAAGCGCAAGCGGGGTGACGGAGG
>CAJUOO010000074.1 GCA_910588535.1 uncultured Lachnospiraceae bacterium
CTTTAAAAACTCCATATATATTTCTTGACGTGCCGCCGCCCGCCAGAAAGCTGTTTTGTTCCTACTAATTGGGGATAACACAATTGATACGACGGGCACTGACGATACATTCTGTGCATGTGTGATCAGTTTTCTGCTGGAGCATGGTCTGAATGATTTGACGGAGGGTGTATTTGGATAGAATGTTATTGCTTGCAAATGCGGCGTTTTACAAGTAATGATATAGATACCTTAATTGAGGTGAAATCGTTTCAAGGGTTAGGGCAAGAATTGCTATTATAGGGGTATGAAGAAATTATTTTACATATGGTCAGCGAACGGAGCTGCAAGTGGTACAGGGGCGAGTAGATCGTCCCTGTAAATTTTTTTAGATATACTATTGACATAAGATATACTGTGTGGTACGATATACATACAGGAGGAACAATATATGAATATTGATGATTGGAAATCCCAAATCAAACGTGGAACACTTGAATTTTGTATTTTGCTGATGATAAAGCAAAAACCATCTTACGGGTACGAAATTATCAGCACTTTAGAGGAATATCCTATTTTAGCTGCGAAAGAGAATACGATCTATCCGCTGCTTAGACGGCTTCTCAAAGAAGACTATATTTCTTCTTCATGGCAGGATAGCTCTGAAGGTTTGCCGCCAAGGAAATATTATTCCGTTACAGACAAAGGACTTGCATATATTTTGGCGATGTCGGAGGAGTGGAATCATTTATTACATGCAGTTAATAAAATAAAAGGAGAGTAAGAGAATGGAGAAAATTTTGAATGATTATCTTGAAAAAATTGAGAAGTATTTGAAACCATTACCTGTTTCTGAGCGCGTTGATATTGTAAAAGAGATTAAAAGCGAGATGCTTGAATTACAGGGGAACGGAAAAAAGGCTGAGGAAATTATCGAGCGGTTGGGCAATCCGAAAGAGTTAGCAAAAGCATATTTGGGTGATGTAATTACAAAAGGCAATTCTTTCAGTTGGAGCAGAATCCTTGCAATTTGTGCGTATTATAGCCTTGCAAGTGTTTCTGGTTTGATTGTAATTCCAGTACTCGCAATCTGTTCACCGGTATTTATTTTTTGTGCAATGGCCACCCCAATTTTGGGTGTTATTAAGCTGATTGATACATTGCTAAATTTAAGTATTCCATATGTTAAAAATATTGGTATTTCTGGGGTAGAGAATCCTTATATTGTTTTTGTTCTCTGTGTTATTATTGGTGTTGTGTTTTATCTTATGGGATGGGGCTGCTGGAAATTATTAGTTCGATATATTAAGGCTATTGGATATACAAAAAAGCGCTTGTCATTTTAAGGATAGAGTGGGTGATAATAATGTGTGATATATCTCTATTACATTCAAAGGAATATGATTTTTTACGCAGGGAGGAGCATCTTGGCAGCCGTATTATATTACTTGGTCTTGCGGGGAGTTATTCTTATGGCACAAATAATGAGAAGAGCGATATAGATATTCGTGGAGTGGCGTTGAATAGCCGCTCGGATCTACTTGGACTGACTGAGTTTGAGCAATATGTAGATCTATATACAGATACCACCATCTATTCCTTTAATAAAATGATTCGTCTTTTATTAAGCTGTAATCCCAATACCTTGGAGATATTGGGGTTAAATCAGGAACATTATCTATATCTTAATGAGATTGGGCAAGAGCTACTTGCACATACATCTTTATTTTTGTCAAAGCGTGCCATTCAATCCTTTGGCGGTTACGCCGACGCACAGCTTCGCCGTCTGCAAAATGCTCTGGCTAGGGATTCTTACCCTCAGAGGGAGAAGGAGGAGCATATCTATCATTCTGTAAAAAATGCAATGTATGCATTTAAAAATCGTTATCGTTCTTTTGAGAATGGTGCGATAAAGCTGTATATGGATCGGGCAGAAAATCCAGAGCTTGACAGAGAGATTTTTATGGATGCCTCTCTAGTGCATTATCCTCTACGTGATTATAAGAATATCTGGAATGAGATGAATACCATTGTCAGGGAGTATGATAAGCTTGGTAAGCGGAACAAAAAGAAGGATGATAATCATCTAAATAAGCATGCTATGCATTTGGTAAGGCTATTTATGATGGCGATCGATATATTGGAGCGTAAGGAGGTTCGCACTTACCGCAGGGAAGAGCAAACATTATTGCTCTCTATTAGAGGCGGGGAGTATCAGAAGGCAGATGGTACATTTCGAGAGGAATTTTATGAGATTGTGGCGGATTATGAGAAGAAGCTTGTGTATGCCGCAGAACATACGGAATTGCCGGATGAGCCGAATATGGAAGAAGTGCAGGAGTTTGTGATAAGCGTGAATGAGAGAGCAGTGAAATTATCAACAGAATAAGGATAATGTACGATTCTTTGTCGTGTGCCTGACTATGAGGGTGGAAGGAATGAAAGAGAACGAAGAAAGATGGGCGGAAATAAAAGGTAGAATTGCAGATATAGAAAAGAAGGAGCAGGTAAAGATTCTTCATGCTGTGGAGTCAGGGAGCAGGGCGTGGGGATTTGCGTCTCCTGACAGTGATTATGATGTGAGATTTGTATATATTAGACCGATGGAATACTATCTTCATCTGGAGGAAAAGAAGGATTTTATTGACTGGGAGCTAAATGAGACGCTGGATATTAACGGATGGGATCTTTCTAAAACATTGAAGCATATTTATAAATCAAATGCGATGATATATGAGTGGATAGGCTCGCCTATTGTGTATCATACCACTTTGGTGTGGGAGAGAATAAGGGAGGCAGCAAAGAACTATTTTTCCTGTAAATCTTGTATGTATCATTATTATGCCACCGCAAGAAAAAATTTTTCTGTCTATTTTCAGGATGAAGTTGTGAGTTACAAGAAATATTTTTATGTATTGAGGCCGATTCTTGCATGCCGTTGGATTGAGGAGAGAGGGTGTCCGCCGCCTGTACGTTTCTCTGAGTTGGCGGCGGAGGTGCTTGCGGAGGATAAAAGAGCGGTAGTTGACCTGCTGCTTAGAAAAAAGCAGCAGGTGACAGAATCATGGAAGGGTGAGAGGTTTTCTGAGCTGGATGCTTATATTATCAGCAATTTGGAGGAATATAAGGCTAAGCTCTCATATATGCACAATGACAGAAAGCAGAGCTGGGATATATTAAATCAAGTATTTGCGGATTGTCTCTTTTTGTTTTCCAGCCCAGTAAACAGCCGATAGAGCACGATGACTGCGGCTACGGAGAGCACAATCTCTGCGGTTGCCTGCGCATAGGCGAGTCCGTAGAGCGGCCAGATAAAATTCCATATAAAAAGTGCTGGGATTTCCAGTATTATTTTTCTCAGTATGGCAAAGAGGAATGCTTTTTTTCCAAGCCCACATGCCTGAAAGACACCGACGGCGAGGAAATCCATACATAAGAAAGGCAGTGCCAGACAGAGGCCCTTTAAAAAGAGGCTGCCATATGAGACAATCTCAGGATTTTTCATAAATAATTTTGTCAAAAAACCTGATCCAAAGTAATATCCTGCTGTGACAGCAAACATAAAAGTGAGAGAGATCTTCACGGCAAATAGAAAAGATTTTTTCATTCGATCGATATTTCCACTCGCGTAATTGTAGCTGATAAGTGGCATTAAGCCCTGTGACAGTCCCAAGGAGAAATAGAGAGGCACCATATTGATTTTCTGTGCGATCCCCATCGCCGCTACGGCGTCCGAGCCAAAGGAGGAAGTAAAATTATTCAGCACGGTCATTCCGGTGACATTTAATAGATTTTGGATGGCAGCGGGGATGCCGACGCCACACACGCCAATTATAATGGTTTTATTGAGTCGAAGCGCAGCAGGGTTGACGCTGACATAAGTGCTTTTTCTCTTTATAAATAACAAGACAAAGAAGTACAAGCATGCGACACAGTTGGAGAGGAAGGTCGCAAGCCCGGCACCGGATGCGCCAAGATTGAATCCCCATGGCAAGATAAAGATGGGGTCCAGTACAATATTTAACAGACATCCACTCATAGTGCCCACGCTCGCGTGGAGAGATGCACCCTCAGAGCGCACCAGATAGGCGAGCACGACATTAAGAATGGCGGGAGCTGCGCCATAGGTGACAGTCCACTTTAAATATTCACCTGTGGCAGTATAGGTCTGTGCATCTGCTCCCAAAATATTGATAAGTGGATGGCGGAAGGCCGTGTACAGTAGGGAGAAAAGAACACCACACAGAAGGGCGCAGTAAAAGCCAAAGGCGGAGCTGCTGCGCACCGTGTCGTATTCCTTTTTTCCGAGAGCCCGGCTCATCATGCTGGAACTTCCCACGCCAAAGAGATTATTGACTGCGTTAAAGGCGAGCAGCACTGGCGCGGCGAGGGTCACGGCAGCATTTTGTATGGGATCATTTAAAATACCGACAAAATAAGTATCTGCAAGATTGTAGATTACCATGACAAGGGAGCTGATAATGGTAGGAATTGCCATGGTCATAACAGCTTTGGGAATTGGATATTTTTCAAAAAGCTCCGTTTTTTGAGTATCGTTCATAATGTGTCTCCTTTCGTATTCTCATGTTATTTATGGTTGAGAATAGATAAAATAATCGGCGGCAACCGCTGCCCATTCTTCCAGTGGCATCGTGTAATTCTCAGAGGTTTGATAGAAGGTTAGCCGCATAATTTTACTTCCTTGGACCAAGAGCAACGTGGGAAAGGTGTTTTGATAAGCTGTGGCATAGTCTACGGGAAGTGCAGGAGTGATAAGCTCTGTAAAATATTTTCTGTTTCTTTTTTTGTCATAATTTCTATATTCTCTGGCAAGCTCCATCGCAAGCCAAGGAGATCGCATTTCATAATAATCAACGAGAAGTCCTCCCTGTAAAAGATTACCATTGTCAAGTTGTACCTCGCCATTTTCACGGAGAGAGATGGTGATTGGAACAAGCCAGTCAGAATCGGTTCTGATCGTGTTGGTATTAAGAAAATCATTGGAACGATAGCTTCCTTCTGGGCAAAGATCCGCGAGTGTGGCAAATGGAAGCGGCTGTTGGTAATGTTCCAGAGGTATGCCGTGTGAGCGTTCGCTTAATAATGAGATAAGGGAAATAACCCATATCAGGCATAAAACAGGAAAGATGAGAGTGATAAGCTGGTGAAGGTGCACGTGCTTCTTCCAGTTTTTGTGGTGATCTGGCATCTCGCCCTGTGACAGACGATTTCTTAAGCTTCTCAGGAAAATAACTTTTTTTACTGAGCTGAGAAATGCCCATAAAGCTAAAAGGAATCCAAATAAAAAGCGTAAGGGGCCAAGTGCGATGGCAGTGAGAACAGGAAAAAAGCCTCCTCTTGTGATAAGAGGATACAGTAAAATCCAGAAGAGAACACAAAATAAACTACTCCGTTCCTGTCTCCTCACCAGATCCAGCGTGACTGCCTGAACTGCGGGATCAGTGTGAAGCTCTCTGTCCGCTTGGTTGTAAGAGACATAGATGTGGAATGGTCCTCGGTTCGTGATATAGCTCCATCCATAAGAGCGGTTGAGAGAGAGAAGCTCTGCATCAGGAATACCGCCGTTTGAGGAAAGTATACTTGTTCCCTTTCGAGCAGCGTCGAGACGATAGCGGATCAGGCAGGGTGCATCTTTGTGAAATATGGCGAGATCGAATAGAAAGCTGTCGAGAACCAAGCCCTTTGCTGCCATGCTTTCCAGCCAGCTTTCAGTGCCCTCTATATCATAAGCAGGACATGGTGCTAAGCGATAGATGTTCATCTTTCTCCCCTCCTTCTTGATGTGCATCTGCATCACAGATACACTGCTTAAGCCGCATAATCTCCTCCTGATAGGCTGTGCGGCCTTTTGCTGTGATCTGGTAGGTGCGTTTTCTGCCGTCAATATCAATCTCTGTGATATAATGTACTTTTTCGAATTTAGCCAGAATAGTGTAGAGTGTGGCTGGTCCAAGCTTCACTCTGCCTGCTGTTTTCTGTTCAATAAGCTCAACCACCTCAATGCCACAGAGTGGTTTTTCATAAAATGCCATCAGAACATAAAACATAGATTCTGTAAGGTTTTCCAATGATTTTTTCGGCATAATGGATCAACTCCCCAGTGGTTTAAAGTAGCTGTTCTTAGTTACTGAAAAAAATATCGTTATATGATATTGTTAAACGATATTATAATATAAGAGAAAGCGACTGTCAAGAAAATGCGTAGAATTTATTATATAGATAGCATTGATAATGTTCTAATTATAAGGTATACTGGATTCAAAAAAGTTTTATATGGTTATTTTCAAATATAGTATATTGTTAAAAGGATCCTCAGAAGTAAAATTACCAAGAGAAGAAGGGAGGAACTGGTATGGAGCGGTGTGCATGGTGTCTGTGCAATGAAAAGATGACACGATATCATGATGAGGAATGGAGTGTTCCTCTGTATGATGACAAAAAGCAGTTTGAGTTTTTGATGATGGAGGCAATGCAGTGTGGGCTAAATTGGAATATGATGATTCAAAAAAGAGATATATTTCGAGAATGTTTTGATGGATTTGATTATCAGAAGGTGGCAGATTATACAGAGGCAGATGTCTTGAGAATTATGGAAACGGAGGGGATGATACGATCTCAGAGAAAAATAGAGGCAGTGATCCACAATGCGAGATGTTTTATAAAAGTGCGGGAGGAATTTGGTTCTTTTAGTGATTATATATGGGGATTTTCAAAAGGAAGAATCCTTCTTTATATAGGGCATGAAAAGGGGATGCTTCCGGCAAAAAATGGGCTTTCCGATCTAGTCAGCAAGGATTTAAAAAAGAGGGGCTTTCGATATCTTGGTTCAGTGACAGTATATTCCCATCTTCAGGCTTGTGGAATAATCAATGATCACGAGGAGAGATGTTTTCGGTATCGGGAGGTGATAACAGGGCATCAGACTATGCGCAGGCAAAGGGATGGTGAGAAGGAAGCCTAGAGGGAGCCAGAGATGGAGGTACGAAACAAAAGCTTAAGAAAGAGAGGAAAGGTCTTATATGGGAGAACCTTTTACTGTACAATTATCAGATGAACAGCAATTGTTTATAGAAAAAGCACTGCAGGGATATAATATTCTTGTAGACGCCTGCATTGGCAGTGGAAAAACCACGGCAATTCAAAATCTATGCAATCAGTTGCCAAGCACGAAAAGAATTCTTTATTTGACATATAATAAGCTTCTAAAAATAGATGCGAAATCTAAGATAAAAAAGAGAAATGTAATGGTGTCGAATTATCATGGATATGCCTTTATGGTTTTAAAAGCATGTGGAATATCAGTGGGAATTTCAGATATAATACAGGTTTTTATTAAAGAAAAACCACCTGTCGGAGAATATGATGTATTGATTATTGATGAATATCAGGATATTGAGCAGGAACTAGCGGAATTATTATGGCTGATCAAAGAGCATAATCCTAATATGCAGATAATTGCAGTTGGAGATATGGAGCAGAAAATATATGATAAAACAACATTGAATGTTGAATTATTTATGAAGGAATTTCTTGAGACACATCTCTCATTAAGATTTACACAGTGCTTTCGCTTGTCAAAGGAGCTGGCGGCTATGCTTGGAAGAGTGTGGAAAAAGCAGATAAATGGGGTGAATTTGTGCTGTAAAGTGGAAACTATGACAAAAGAGGAGATTGTACCATTTTTGGCTGAGCAGAATCCTGAGGATATTTTATGTCTGGGAGCAAGAACGGGGGCAATGGCCGATACATTGAATCAATTAGAAGAAAAGTATTCGTATAAATTTAATAAAAATACAGTGTATGCCACTATATCAGATAATGATTCGATGGGAAAGACAGCACCAAAGGAAGATTCTGCAATTTTTACAACTTATGACAGCAGCAAGGGATTGGAGAAGAAAATCTGTGTTGTATTTGATTTTACGGAGAGTTATTGGAGATTGAGAATATCAAAGCCACTGCAATCTTACACGATTTTAAGAAATATTTTCTGTGTTGCTGCAAGCAGGGGAAAAAATCATATTATTTTTGTAAAGCCGAGCGATGCCATGCTGTCGGAGACAACTCTTTCAACATTTGTGGAGACAAATCAGAAATTGAAAGATGTAAATATCAGTGCAATGTTTGACTTTAAGTATAAAGAGGATGTGGAAAAATGCTTCGCACAGCTAAAGATTCAGAAGATACCTCAGGCAGACGGTTCAATTATTGATATAAAAAGTACGGATGCTTTGATTGATCTCTCGCCTTGTATTGGAATCTATCAGGAGGCTGTTTTTTTTGACAAATATGAAATTGACGCTGATATAAAATTAGCGATTCATCTGAATTCTGAGTTGAAAAGATTATATACTAAGGAGGTTCAGGAGAGCTCACTGGATCAAAAAATATTATTTTTGGTGTCGCTGGAGACAAGACAGAACCGATATAGAACACAGGTGTGCATTCCACTGGTGAACGACGATCAGAGCGAACAGATAAAGGCGCGACTGCGGACACGGTTACAGACAGATGAGAATGCACAGGTTGGCTGTCAGATTGATTTTGCAAATCAGTCAAGGAGGAAAGTATTGTTTTCGGCAAAGGGATTTGCCGATGTTGTGAAGGATAATGTGGTATATGAGCTAAAATTTGTGTCAGAGCTGACACATGAGCATTTCCTTCAATGTGCCGCCTATATGGTTGCAATGAAGCTTAAGAAAGGAATTTTGTGGAATACAAGAGATAACACATTATATGAAATAGAGGTGCCCGACAAAAAGACGTTTATGGATGTCGTGACAAAGACAGTGACAAAGGGATTGATGGAAAACTACTATGAGCCAGAGAAGATATTACAGGAGTCATATATGGATAGCATAAAAAAAGTACCCAAGAAAAAGGAAAAAAGTGATGTGATAGAAACATTCGCAGTTATTGATACAGAGACAAACTGGAATGATATGGTGATGTCAATAGGGGTGGTGGTTGCGGATGCAGAGACAAAAAGGAAAATAGATGCTGTATATTACATAATAGATCCAGAATATAGAGTGGGTGGAATGTACTCTGGGGAACTGCGAATCAAAGAAAAAAATGTTTGTGTCACAGATAGAAAACATGCTTTAAAAGAGATAATAGAGTGGTTGCTCAGTTACCGCGTACAAAAGCTTTTTGCATATAATGCATCCTTTGATAAAAGACATCTGCCAGAACTTTCGGGATATGAATGGTACGATATTATGCGTCTGGCCGCATACCGTCAGTATAATAATGCAATACCAAGTTCAGCGGATTGTTATCAGACAGGAAAGCTGAAGCGGGGATATGGCGTGGAAGATGTACTAAGGATGCTGGGTGAGAATAAAAGCTTTACTGAGACACATAATGCGGTTTTAGATGCAGAGGATGAGTTAAAAATCATGCAGTTATTGGGACATGAGATAGAACAATATAATATTGCACGTATTTTGGATAAAAAAAGTTCTGTTATAGAATCACAGAACAATCAAACGAAAGGAGAAAAGGAGGAAAACAGTAAGGTAAAGTTTGTAGAGAGGGAAAACAGAACAATAGTAGAAAATAATGATAATAGAAAAGCGAAGTCTGTAAAAAGTGGGAAAGATACTCATAATAAAAAAAGAGGGCTGTTAGCTAGGATTTTTGGCAGATAAAAGGGGTAGAAAGGAATGATTCATTATGTCAGAGGAATTAGCTAGGATTCGTTCGCGTATTGAAGCGTTGGGAATGAATTTTCAATTTATGGGAACGATGAAAACGAATGTAAATGGCGTAGAACGAGAGACGTGGATTTTGGAGTATAAAGGAGATCAGTTTGTTTATGTGGCTGGTCAGAAAAATGTTATATTAGGCTGGGATATTGACCAATGTTCTTTGGGCAGCGGAGTGTTGGATAAGTTGCAGGAAGAATGTGAGGCTGGATATGATTATTATCAAAATAATATAGAAGATTTGCGGGCGTATTATGAGAAGAATATTACTAAGGCAAAGAATGACGGTGATTTTGGAAAAGTAGAAACATTGACCTTGGAGATGGAAGAGGAAATAGAGTGTGTAAAGGGTGAGTGGATTGACAGTGGCTGTACAAGCTGGGAGAATTTTATAAGTAAATGGAACGAAAATCTGTCTTGTTGTTTGTCACCTCTGCGAACAGCTGATATTGGTGATATGATTGTAGAAGTAGATAGTCGTTATATTGAGGAGGATGCGCCGTCCTTGATACAAGCTGTTCATTCGCTCAAAGAAGGTCCTTTTACGTTAGCTACAGAGGATGAATGGGAATATCTGTGTAATTGCGGTGCACGTACACTGTTTCGCTGGGGTGATACATTAGATAATGTGCTGGACGAAATATACAATGTAGGGTGTGTCAGCAAAAAGAATGAGATTACTTCGTCTGTGTTAAACCAGAATAATAATTTTGGGTTATTTATTTCATATAATTCTTATAAAATGGAGATTATTGATAGCACGCAGTATACCAAGGGTGGTGATGGTGGCTGTTCAATCTGTGGTGGCGATGGACCTATCTATGTTCTGCCTTGCTATACGGCTTTTTACCGTTATCCAGTTGATGAGAATGAACAAAGCTTATCAAAACACTATTATAGTTATCGACGGATGATTCGGCTGCCGAAGAAAAATATTTTGTTGTAACTATTGACAGTACAATGAAAAGGTGCTATGATTGATGTAGCAATAAAAGTTACAACAAAAATAGGAGGTTGGAATTATGGCAAATTATAGTAAGGTTAGTGTGACACAGGATGCAAGAACAGAACTGCATGACAAGCTGTCTTTAACAGGAGCAGAAATTAGTATTAACAATCTGCCAGCAGGGACAAGTGTACCATTTATTCATTCTCACAAGAATAATGAGGAGATTTATGTTGTGCTTGCCGGCAGAGGAAAGGTTGTTGTTGACGGAGAGGATGTGGAGCTTGCATCCGGTGATTGGATTCGTATTTCTCCAGCAGGAAAGAGACAGTTTTTTGCAGCGGAGGATATTGGGATTCATTATATTTGTATTCAGGTAAAAGAAAATTCTCTTGAAGGCTATACCATGGATGATGCGGTGGTTTAGTGTGGTAGATGGAAAGGTGGAGAAAGTTAATTATTCAAAAATAAATTGTTTTGTAACAAAAGAGCCCTGCCATGTATTTCCATCTGAACGATGATATTCTCTCACAACCGTTCCATCCGCCTTTGTATAGTCAATTATAAATATCTGTCCTGTCTCAATTTCCATGGGATAATTGTTGTAGGGCAGAACATTTTCGACTGTAGGGTTGTCCTTGAAATCGTCGTATGCATTTTCTAGGCGCCAAAACTCCCTGTATTGGTAGTCAGGAAACATAGCGGATAAATCTACCTTTCCATAATATAGCGCAGTGTACTCTTTCTCACCGATCTTGATGGTATCCGTTCGATACGCCTCATGATTGAGAGCCAGTGAAGTCAAATCTTCCGTGTGCAATGAATTATGGTATCTTCTATAGAGCTGATTTGCCATACAGGGAACCGAATTTGTTGCATAATCCATTGCTTCGATATTAGTGTGAGCCGAACCGTATATTCCCATCACATCGGCGTTATTCAAACTGTCAAATTCTCTGATAAAATTTTTTACCATCATATTTTCACGATATACATTATCAGAATGTTGATAGTAATACTGTCCCTGTTCGATGTTTTCCTGTGACAATCTATACAACTCAGATTGTTGTTGTCCTGTGGACTCAAGGTATTCCAGAAAACGTTTTCCTGTTGTATGATATTGATGACCGACGTCTGTTCCGTGAAAAACAGTTTCTGGACATTCTAGTTTTATTTGTTTATAGAAATTGACAATCTCTTGGGAATACATAGCTGTTCCGGCCCAATCCTGATAGAGCAAATCTAAAATATCGTTATCCTCAGACTTCATCCATATATTCATATACTCTGCTGTATAATATGGAAGTTCTACAAACAGATCTCGAACACCGTCATTGTGATAATAGGAGGACCACAATGTAAGTTCTTTTTCTAAAATAGCTTCCACGGAGTGTTCTTCTCCATATAAGAATATTTCTCCCGATGATTGTCCACTTTTTGAGAAAAATTGTACAATGGAATATCCCAAGAAGATAAGTACTATGACAGTGGTTGCCATTGCAATCACTACTTTTTTGCCAAGCTTTGCTTTCACGTTCAACACTCCTTTGCTGAGGGTTATTTGCCTATCTGAAACAATTGTAATTGTCACCTCTTTATTACAATTACAGTAATTATACTATCACTGACCATGATTGTTGTCAAATTTTTAGATGAAAAGATATATTTTAAATTTTTTATCAGTTTGCTTGACATTTTATTGTATCTGATGTATTATAAGTATGACTAAAAAAGTATTTTGAGTCATATAAGGAGAAAGACTTATGGCAAAAAGTTTTACAAAACGAGAAAAAGAAAACATTAAAAGAAGCCTGCAGGAAGCCTGCAAGCAGAGCTGGACACAATATGGTTATAAAAAAACAAGTGTTGACGATCTTTGCAGACAGGTAGGCATATCAAAGGGAGCATTTTATATTTTTTTTGAATCAAAAGAAGCACTTTTTTGTGAAGTTTTGTGCTCTGTGCAAGAACAAATGAACAAAGCAGCATTTGAGACAATCGAAATGTATAGAAATAAATATGGTGTTGCAGCGGCCTTAAAATTGATCTATAGAGAATATAATAAAAATAATTTTTTGTACAATTCGGATAGCACAGATTTTACAATGTTAAAGAATAAGTTATCGGAGGAACAGTCAAGAAAAATTGAGGAATCTAATAATAGGAGCAGTCAACTTTTTGTAAACCAACCATATTTGAAACTTAAAGTTCATCCTGATATGGCACTTTCCGTTTTTTATTCGTTAATAATGAATATTAAAAATAAAAATATTCTTACTTATAATCATATAGAGCTCTTTGATTTTATGGTTGATCATATGATTGACAATTTATACGAATGACAGGAGAGTTATAATAGGTGCAAAAGATATAGAATTTGAAGTTGCGTTATAAAGAATAATACTGTTGAATTTTTTCAATAATATATAATTCTTTGTAGAGACAGTTGTGAGATGGAGAGGCAGCAAATGTCAGTGTAAAATAATTGTTAAATAAAAAGTGGATGGAGGGAAAATATGAGAACAGAATTGATAAAGAAAAATAATAGAGAGGTTGTAGTGGTGAGCAGTGATGAACTGCTGATTACAGATGTACAGTCTGCCCTAGATTTGGCTATGACAGTGAATTACGAGACAGGATGCACAAATATTGTTATAAGCAAGGAAGCCATTGCTGATGATTTCTTTGTGCTGAGTACACGGCTGGCAGGAGAAATATTACAAAAATTCATTAACTATGGTGTAAGGGTTGCAGTTTATGGTGATTTTTCAAAATATACCAGTAAACCATTAAAAGATTTTATGTATGAAAGTAATAACGGAAAAGATTTCTATTTTCAGCCTACTCTTTCTCTTGCAGTTGATAAACTCTGTGGTTGTTGAGAAGAAAGCGGAGAAATTGCGAACACGAATAATAGAAAATGGCAAAATCATTATTTGAGGAACTGGGCGGCAGATATGAGCGACAGGGCGATTACCTTTTCCCCTGCCTTATCTTACCCGCCGAAAAGGAACAGCCGATTGACCTATTCGGGGAGCTGTCGCAATAAGATTCAATTATACAAGATATTGTATACATGTAGCACTATCTTATAACATCTTGCAGGATGAATTTTCTTTTATCATTTTCGGAA
>CAJUOO010000075.1 GCA_910588535.1 uncultured Lachnospiraceae bacterium
GACCCTCTGCTTGTAAGGCAGATGCTCTCCCAGCTGAGCTAAGATCCCATATTTTCGCATCAACTTGACTGCCTAATCAGTATAATATAAGATTTATATTTTGTCAATACCTTTTTAAAATATTTTTAATCCCCTCACAGATCTTCCCCGCCACAACAGGATTATTCATGGTATAAAGGTGGATTCCCTCCACATCATTGGCGAGCAGATCAATAATCTGGCTCAGCGCATATGCCATTCCTGCATCAAACAGAGCTTCTTTATTATCTTCAAATTTATTCAATATTCTCCGAAAGCGCACTGGCAAGGAAGCGCCGCACAATGTCACCATTCTCTCAATCTGTGATTTATTAATTACTGGCATAATACCCGGTGTGATGGGCACACGTATTCCTGCTATCCGGCAACTCTCCACAAAAGAATAAAACATCTCATTTTCAAAAAAGAGCTGAGAAATCAAAAATTCATCCCCTGCATCCACCTTTTCCCTCAAGTGTGTAATGTCAGCTACACGATCTGGCGATTGCGGATGACATTCTGGATAGCAAGCTCCACCCACACAGAAACCACCTTTTTCTCTAAGATATGTAGTCAACTCAGAGGCATAATGAAAATCCTCCTTCGGTGCTATCTCAGGATTCGAATCTCCTCTGAGTGCCAGCACATTTTCAAGCCCATTGTCCCTAAGTACTTTCAAAAACGCATCGATCTCTGCCTTACTGTAAGTTAAGCAGGTTAAGTGAACCACTGGATCAATATGATACTCCCTCTTTATTTTCTTTGCAAGCTCGATGGTTCGATTGTGATCGGAGCTTCCTCCCGCGCCAAAGGTGACACTGATAAAATCCGGCTTACACTTACTTAAAATCTCCAGTGTCTCATCAATATTTTGCAGCGCGGCTCCCCTCTTAGGCGGAAATATCTCAAAGGAGAGCACCGGTTTCTTCTGTTCAAATTTTTCTCTGATTGTCATATACTATCCCCTTTTCCGTAGCGAAAGAGATGCGGCAGATCCGCTCTGCTGCATCTCCTTTATCATTCAAACCTGTATTGCATATATTAGGCAGTTCTTTCCTCTACCTCTCTCTTGCTCCATGCATGTTCTGTCTTGTATACCATGCGATACATAAACGCACCGAGCATAATTGCACCTACGCCGTCCATCACGGAGTGCTGCTTTAAAAATACAGTGGACAGACAGATGGATGCCATCAGTACAAAAGAACCTATCCGAACGACATGATTCTTTTTAAATCTCTCGCTCTTCATAACTGCCAGATGAACTCCAATAGAATTATAGACATGAATGCTTGGAAATACATTTGTCGGTGTATCTGTCATCCACAGCCCGCTTACCATGCTGGTAAAGATATTCTCCTGCTCAAAACCCGCCGGCCTTAAGTCATGCCCATTTGGCCATATGGTGCAGATAATTAAGCTGATGGTCATACCGATAAATAAAAAAGCACACAGCCGATAATAATCCTCCTTATTTGTAAAAAAGAAAAATAAAACTGCACACGCCACATAGGCGAACCACATAAAGTATGGAATAATAAAATATTCATTAAATGGAATATAATCATCCAATTTTATATGAACAATGCTGTAATGAATCACATTCTTTTCCAAAAAGAAAAACCATGGAAGATAGATAAACACATATAGGAGACACCATGCATGTTTATATTTTGCGATAAAAGCTTTCATTTTCCCCTCTCCTTTCCCCTTCACTTGTTTTGTTCTGCTATACAAAGCGGATTATAGCACAGGCAATTTTTATAAGCAAGGGCAGGAGCCAAGATTTAAACAATTCTTAATTAAATCCAAAGAACTTCTGTGTAATTTTATATCCCATCTCAGAAACCTTGCGGCCGCCCTTGCCGGGCAGATTCATCGTGCGCCCCATAATTCCATAGCGCAGCTTAAAATAGAGCCTTCTGTCCTTCTTTTTCAGATATTTCCAAAGCTCTTTTTTCTTCTCCAGATTTTCCTGTGTGCCAGAGCGAATTAACATAATCGAGGAGATTGTCATCATAATCTCCAGATACTGCATCATATAATGCCTAAGTTTTCTGGAAGGAATCAACTTCTTGTCATAGAGATTATATTCATCGATCATAATCTTATTCACTCTGATCTGCTGATCAATTCTGGAAATCATTACCTTCTCATTGACAGACTGATCCTCTCTGCCTATAAAGTACCGATAAAAATTGACATCCAGATAATACAATGTCCTGACATATGGAAGAGGCTGGTATACAAAAATATTATCCACATAGAAAGTGTGCGCAGGAAGCTTAAGCCCACAATCTCTCAGCATCTGCGTTCGATAGATAACAGAGTGCATCAAGATATACTGCCACTTCGTAAAAACACGAACTTGATCCCATGTAAGGATCTCCCCTCTGGGGATCGCCGCATGGTAATTCATCACCCTCTTGCGCTTTGCGCCTTCCTTCTCATAGACAAAATTCGAGATCAGCATATCCAGCTCTGTCTCCTGATCCACCATCTCGCGAAGCAGGTCCAAAACCTGCATATACGCTTTTTCATTTAGCCAATCGTCACTGTCAACCACCTTAAAAAAAACACCTGTCGCACTGGCAAGCCCTGTATTTACCGCCTCGCCATGTCCACCATTCTCCTGATGAATCGCCCTCACAATACCCGGATGTTCTCTTTCCAGACGATCTGCTATCTCACCCGTCCTGTCCTTCTGTGAACCATCATCTACTATGATAATCTCGACCTCATCTCCACCCGGCAGCAGACTCTCCACACAATGCTCCATATAACTCTCTGAATTATAACAGGGTACTGCTATTGATAACAGCTTCATCTTCATCCTCCCTTACTTCCCCGATATTAACTGATCCGCCAAAGAGAGCGCACGCTCCACAATGGCATCTATATTATAATATTTATATTCTGCAAGACGACCTACAAGATAAAATCCGGGATATTCCTTCACAAGATCCAGATAACGATGATATAGCCTGCGATTCTCGTCATTTATAATCGCATAATACGGAATCTCCGTCTCACTGTCTGTATAAGGAATTGGATACTCCTTCATAATCGTCGTCTCTCCGGGCACCTCCTGCCCTGTCAGCTTCTTAAATTCTGTGATCCTTGTATAATCTTCACTGACAGTATAGTTCACCACCGCCTTCTCCTGATAGCTGTCCATCTCAAGATGTTCAAATACAAATTGAAGCGAGCGATATGGTAGTCTTCCATAGCAGCAATCAAAAAATTCATCCAGCGGCCCTGTATAAATCACCTTTCCGTCAAATGGCTCTCCCTCCACATAGATCACGCCATTCTCTAGCTTTACCACATCCTTCGCATCTGTGTTTAATGACAGCTCAATTCCCGGATGAGAAAGCATCTCCTCCACCAGAGGCGTGTAGCCATGCAGAGGCATCCCCTGATATGCATCCTGAAAATATCGATTGTCTCTGGACAGAAGAACAGGAACCCTCCCTGTCACCTCCGGCGAGATCTCCTCCGGCTTCTGTCCCCACTGCTTCATAGTATATCTCAAAAAAATATGCTCATACACATATTCTGCCACTGCTTTTAGATCTTCATCCTCCTGTTCCATAAGCTTAAGAATGGGTACACGGCTTCCCTCCCCGAATGTCTCCACCAATTTCTTCTCCAAACTCTGTGCCATCTCTTTATCATACACCATTGAAAGCGTATTCAGATTAAATGGAACCGGAATCATCTGTCCATTAACATTTGCCACCACCTCATGGCTGTAGTCATACCACTCTGTAAAACGGGACAGGTATTCATACACTCTCTTCATATTAGTGTGAAAGATATGTGGTCCATACTGGTGAATCAGAACCCCATGCTTATCACGGACATCATAGCAGTTGCCCGCCACATGCCCTCTCTTCTCCAAAACCAACACCTGCTCATCTTTGCGCTCAGCCAGCTCCCTCGCCACCACTGCTCCAGCAAAACCGCTGCCCACCACAATACTATCATATTTCCTCTTCATAACACTGTCCTCCATAAATTCTATAAATTATTATAAGATAAAATTATCTAAAAACACATCATATTTTGTTAATTTTTTATTAAGCTGTCTTATTTATCCAATTTTCTTTTCTTCTTTCTGGCTATCCAAACGAGGGAAAGCATCCCTGTCAATGTGAAAGCAAGTGTAAATAAAAGCATCCTGCCGCCCTTTACCCAGCTCATATCCAGACATTCTGTCATAAGCACAGACGCTCCGTTCGCCACAATATGTGATAAGATAGGCGCGCATATCGTCCCAAATACTTCATAGACATAGACCAACAAAAGACCAATAGAAAATGCATAGATAAACTGAAGCATATTTCCGTGATATAAACCAAATAAAAGAGCAGATGCAAGCATCGCTCCCCTGCAGTTCCAAAGCTTCTTAAAATTTCCAAAAACAAGTCCACGAAACAAAAGCTCCTCCACAATTGGTGCTGCCAACACCACCGCCAAAAATTCCTCTAAAAGACTATTGCCATATATTAGCTTCTCAACCCTATCATACCCATGAAACAGCTCCATCAAACCAAGCATCTTAATCCAATAATTGAGGGCAACACACGCCGATATGCTCAATATTACAATAGCAAGAAAATTGCTAACAGAAACATTCTCTCTTAAAAATTGCCTTTCTCTCGCCAAGAAACCATCACATTTCATCTGCCTTAGACAGAATGGAATTGTGATCAAAGCCGCAAAAAAAGTACACAGTATATAATGCTTCTGATACATTTCTACAGAATAATATGACACCGCCGTGCTGACACATATTCCCACCAAAGAGTAGAATAGTATCATATAGACAGAATGGATAAGTATTCTAATATTGGATTTTTCTTTCATATAATCCCTCACTTTTGCGTATTAGTTCCTTATTTCTTGCCCTTCCGAACATTATAACATCTTATTCCTGTTTTTTCCATCTTTTCTTGTGTTTTATTCCTGCCGGGTGTAAACGAGCCCTGACAACTCAAAACATATTGATTGACATTTTCCTTTATCCAGTATATACTCACATAGTACTTACTATAACATTTTAACAAAATACTGCAACGCTAGGGGAGCTTTATGCTGAGATTATGCCCTTTGGGCATTAACCCTCATTACTTGAACCGGACAATACCGGCGTAAGGAAGCATCTATAAGGATTTTTCACGCCTTATCTGTTCCCCTCCTGACGCAAGTAAAAGGAGGTTTTTTATGTCTAATTTTTTCGCAACACTCACAGAAGAAGAGGTTTTTCAACTAACACCTGCCGGGATTATCACAGTTGTCGTTCTAATTGCAGGGCTTATCGCTCTCGCATTAATTCTGCAGCCAAAGGAAATAAAATCCCGAACATTTACAACAAGACAGCTTGTATTTTCCTCTGCTGCCATGGCTCTCGCCATTGTCACATCCATGCTAAAGATATTTGAATTACCCTTTGGAGGCTCTATCACATTATTCAGCATGCTATTTATTGTGCTGATCGGCTATTGGTACGGCCCAAAAGCCGGCCTGATGACCGGCTTTGCCTACGGGCTGCTTCAATTTGTTTTAGACCCTATCTTCTATTCTATACCACAGATGTTTGTAGACTATCCGCTCGCTTTTGGCGCACTTGGGTTATCTGGCTTTTTCTCCAACAAAAAATATGGGTTATGGATCGGCTATGTGGTAGGTATTTTGGGTCGTTTTGTCTTTTCCTATTTATCTGGACTGCTCTTTTTCGCAGCCTACGCAGAAGGCTCAGGGATGAGTGCTCCTGTTTATTCTCTCTGTTATAATGGATCTTACATAGGAGCAGAAGGAATTATCACACTGATAGTCATATCCATTCCACCTGTGACAAACGGGCTGAAATATATAAAGAAACTGACAGCAGAAAAATAACAGATATTCTTGTAAACTCTCTACAGAAGACAGCCCACAATCCTCCGTCCACTTGCTTTCGCTCAGTGAAACATGTAACCGTTCTAAACGCATCTTACATCTTGCTAAGCATCAGCATCTTTGTTTTTCAAGGATTATGGGCTGTTCTTTTCACTTTTTTCTTAGATTACGCTATCATGTGCGGCAAACCATTTTGTCAGATATCCACAATGCTCTATTCCATCGAGTATACCTTACTACATTCTATCTGGCGCTTCAAACCCCAACAGCTCTATACAGGTCTCTAAGGTTCTCTTTGTCAACTGAAGCAGAGCGATATATCCTGCCTGCCGCATTGCGTCCTCCTCGGCTATTATCTTCGTCTCATGGTAGAATCCATTAAACTTATCCGCCAGCTCATAGATATACTGGCAAATCTTATGTGGTGCTATGTCTCTATATGCAGCTTCCAGCACCTCCTGCAAATTGGCAAGTGCCAACATCAGTGATTTCTCACTCTCATTCTCGGCAGGATAAATCACATCTGCCTTATTCTCATCCTTGCCAAGCTCTGCATATTTTGCAAGAATGGACTTAATTCTCACAATTGTATATAAAATATATGGCCCTGTATTCCCCTCAAAGGACGTAAAGCGATCGATATCAAAAATATAATCCTTTGACGCCTGATTGGACAGATCTCCATATTTTAACGCTGCAAGACCGACAATCGACGCGGTTCTCTCTGCTTCCTCCTCCGATACCGTCCGATTTTCCATAATTCTATTATAAACTGCGTCATTGATTTCCTTTACCAGAGTCTCCAGACGCATCACACCGCCGTCCCTTGTCTTAAATGGCTTCCCATCTTTACCATTCATGGTTCCAAAACCAATAAATCTTGTATCACAGTCTTCTTTTACAATTCCAGCTTTCTTTGCGGCGCGAAATATCTGAGTAAAATACATTTCCTGACGTTTATCGGTAAAATAGATATACCTGTCTGGGTGATACAACTTCTCGCGCTCCACAAGAGTCGCAAGATCAGAGGTTGCATATAGAGCAGCACCATCTGATTTTTGAATTAAGCAGGGGGGAATCTCCTTGAGATCACCTTCCTCTGCCACATCAATAACAATCGCTCCCTGACTTTCATAGGCTATCTTTCTGTCAATCAGATCTTGTACCATATCGGCCATATAAGGCTGCGCGTCACTCTCTCCTTTCCAGAGATCAAATTGTACATTTAGGTTATCATAGTTTTTCTTTAAGTCTGTCTTTGATACCTGAAGAATATGCTTCCACAGCTCATAATAAGCAGGTTCTTTATTCTGAAGCTTCAAAGTGGCTACATGGGCGCGCTCTTTAAATTCTTCATCTTCCTTCGAGCGAGCACTCGCCGCCGGATAGATCTCCTCCAGCTCTGAGATCGTAAATGCAGCCTCCTCAGGATATTCTCCCTCAAACCCTTCATCAAAATACGGCAGATCGGGCTTTCTCTCTCTCAATCCTTCAATTACAAGCCCCATGGGCATCCCCCAGTCACCCAGATGCACATCACCAATCACCTGATTGCCAAAGAATCTCAGTATCCGCTTCACGCTCTCTCCGATAATGGCTGATCGCAAATGCCCGACATGCAAAGGCTTTGCCACATTTGCACCGCCGTAATCAACCATGATCGTCTTAGGCTCTCTTGAAAGCTCACAGCCAAGCCTCTCCTCCCCTGCCATCTGATTCATTCTGTCAGAGAGAAAATCTGTGCTGATCTTTATATTTATAAATCCCGGCATCACAGCGGTAATTTGTTCAAATATACTATCTTTTGAAAGCTTTTCTGTCACCTCATTCGCGATCACAATTGGTGCTTTTTTATATACCTTAGCCGCCGCCATAGCACCGTTGCATTGATACTCACACAGATCCGGGCGGTTCGATATGCTGACGCGGCCATATTTATCCTCATAACCACACGCTACAAATGCCTCTGATACTTTTTCTGTAATACTGTCCAAAATCTTTTTCATATATGCTCTCCTGATGTCCTTTTCCTAAAATAGTCCTGTAATCTTACCCGATTCATCCACATCAATTCGATGTGCTGCAGGCTCCTTGGACAATCCCGGCATCGTCATGATCGAGCCTGTGATCGCCACGACAAATCCTGCACCTGCTGACACATAAACCTCCCTGACATGAACGGTAAAACCCTCAGGTCTTCCAAGCTTCGACGGATCGTCAGACAGAGAATACTGTGTCTTTGCTATGCAGACAGGAAATTTTCCAAAGCCAAGTGACTCGATTCTCTCTATCGCCTTTTTCGCTGCGGGCTCAAATTCCACACCATCTGCCCCATAAATCTCTCTTGCCACCATCTCTATCTTGTTCGCAAGACTTTCTTCTTCATTATATAATGGTGCAAAATGACTTTCTTTTGTCTGAAGTGTAGAAAGCACTTTTTCTGCAAGTGCACATCCGCCCTTACCGCCAAGTTCCCACACCTTTGCAGCTGCAAATTCACAGCCTCTCTCCTCACAGAAACTCTGGACAAAAGAAATTTCTGCCTCTGTGTCCGACACAAACTGATTGAGTGTCACCACTATGGGCACACCATACTTCTTTAAATTTTCAATATGCTTCTCCAGATTGACAATTCCCTTCTTCAGCGCAGAAAGATTTTCCTGTGAAAGCTCTGTTTTCGCAGCGCCTCCATTGTATTTTAGCGCGCGCACCGTCGCGACCAAAACAACTGCATCTGGCTTAAGTCCTGCTATGCGGCACTTAATATCAAAGAATTTCTCCGCCCCCAGATCCGCTCCAAAACCTGCCTCCGTCACTACATAATCAGCAAGTTTAAGTGCTGTCTGTGTGGCACGCACACTGTTACATCCATGAGCGATATTGGCAAATGGCCCTCCATGCACCAGCGCTGGCGTATGCTCTAGCGTCTGTATTAAATTAGGCTTTATGGCATCCTTAAGAAGTGCCGCCATCGCTCCTGTCGCACGCAGATCTTCTGCTGTGACAGGCTTTCCCTCATAGGTGTAAGCCACGATAATCCTGCCAAGACGCTGTTTTAGATCCTTTATATCGCTGGCAAGACAAAGAATTGCCATAATCTCTGATGTCACTGTGATGGCAAAATGATCCTCTCTCACCACACCGTCCGACTTCTTTCCAAGACCGATCACAATATTTCGAAGTGCTCTGTCATTCATATCAAGACATCTCTTCCACACCACCTGATTGGGGTCGATCGACAGTTCATTCCCCTGATGAATATGATTGTCAAGCATCGCCGCCAGAAGATTATTCGCAGAGGTAATCGCATGAAAATCCCCTGTAAAATGCAGATTCAGCTCCTCCATCGGCACCACCTGTGAATATCCGCCTCCCGCAGCTCCTCCCTTTATGCCAAAACATGGTCCCAAAGATGGCTCTCTCAGCGCAATCACTGCTTTTTTTCCAAGGCGGCAGAGTGCCTGTCCCAGTCCAACTGTGACAGTAGTTTTTCCCTCCCCAGCCGGCGTCGGATTGATCGCTGTCACTAAAATCAGCTTTCCATCTGGCCGATCCTTTATTCTCTCCATCAACTCATCTGAACATTTTGCCTTATATTTTCCATAGAACTCCAGCTCATCCTCCGAGATATCAAGAACCCTCGCCACTTCCCTGATATGCATAAGCTCTGCTTCCTGTGCAATCTGAATGTCTGTTTTCATCCGATCCCTCCTGCTCTATTTTTCCCTAATCTCAGGCAGTGCTGCCACTGCATAATATAGCCTCTCAAGCGCTGCCTTAAGCACCCAACCCGGACAGGCAAGATTCAGGCGCTCATAGCCTCTGCCACTCTCGCCAAAAATATATCCTTCATCCAAAAATAACTTCGCCTCATGCTTCATAAATCGCTCAAGCTCCTCCGCCTCCATGCCAAGTGCTCTAAAATCCAACCATAAAAGATAGGTTCCCTGCATCTGAAACACCTTAACCATTGGCAGCTTTTCTGCAAAGAATTCCTCCGCAAATTTCCGGTTTTGATCCACATAGGCAATCATCTCAGACAGCCACTCCTCACAGCAGTTATAGGCGAGCTCACATGCCTTATAGCTTATCATGTTTAGCGCGTCATAGCCCTTTGACATGGTAAGCTTTTCCCTGTGCGCCCTGTCTGGAATAATCAGATTCGATACCTGCAGTCCCGCCATATTAAAACTCTTTGTGGGAGCTGTGCAGATCGCACAATTATCAAAATACTTCTTTTCCAGATTACCCACAGAAATATGCCGAAATCCCGGCATAATAATGTCAAAATGAATTTCATCACTAATAATATAAACCTGATGTTTCAAACAGATCTCACAGACCCTGATAAGCTCTTCCTTCGTCCAAACTCGCCCCACTGGATTGTGAGGACTACAAAAAATCAAAAGCGTCACTTCAGGAAGAGATGCCTTCCGCTCCAGATCCTCGAAATCAATCTCATACGTATTCCCTTTTTCCACAAGCTCAGAAATCACCAGATTTCTTCCATTCTCCTCCACCGCGGCAGTAAAAGGATGATAGACAGGGCGCATAATCAGCACACTCTCACCCGGCTTTGTAAATGCAGCCACCATCTGTTTAAGCGCGGGCACAATTCCCGCGATCTCCACAATCCATTCTCTCTCAGGCAAAAATCCATGATGTCTTTCCATAAAATGAATCACAGAATCATAATACTTATCCGTCGCGCCCGTATAACCCAAAACCGCCTGATCCAAATAACTCTTAAGACCATCAATCAGCTCTGGCGCAGGCTTAAATTCCATGTCGGCAATAGAAAACGGAACAATATCGGAAGATATCTCTGGCATCTCCTGTCTCATCATCTCCCACTTTTCGGAGCCAGTACCCGTTCGGTTTACTAATGTCTCAAAATCATATTTCATTTTCTTTGTCCTCTCAGCCTTTGTTCTTTTAAAAAATTCTTCGATCTATTTTTCATCACATACCTGAAAGATATAAAACTTCAGATAATATGATTCTGCCGCAGCCCATAAAATAGGGTGATCTGGTGACTGTGTCCGGTATTCCACCTGCCGCAGCCTTTTATGAACACTTGACGCCGCCTGCTCTATCGTCTGTGCAAACAGCTCTGGCGTCATAAAATGTGAGCAGGAACAGGTGGCAAAATACCCACCATCCTTCACAAGCTTTAGTCCCTTTCTGTTAATCTCTCGATACCCCTTCACCGCATTTTTCAGAGAGCTTTTTGACTTTGTAAACGCCGGTGGATCAAGAATCACCACATCATACTGCTGCCCTTGCATCACAAGCTCTGGAAGCAGTTCAAATACATCTCCACACAGAAAGCTAACTCTATCCTCCAGATGATTCAGCCTTGCATTCTCCCTCGCCTGCTCCACCGCGACCTCTGAGGCATCCACACCAAGCACCTGCGAGGCACCAGCTATCCCTGCATTCAACGCAAATGAACCTGTGTGCGTAAAGCAATCAAGCACCCTCGCTCCTTTGCACAAACGCTGAACAGCGAGGCGATTGTACTTCTGATCCAAGAAAAAACCTGTCTTCTGTCCCTCTGCCACGTCCACAAAATAGCGCACACCATTTTCTGTGATCAGAACCTTGGGATCAAATTCTTCTCCGACAAAGCCCTTTATGCGCTCCATCCCTTCCTGAACACGCACCTTGGCGTCGCTGCGCTCATAGATGCCACGCACCACAAAGCCATATTCTAAAAGTATCTTCTTACACTCTTCCAGAATTAGCTCCTTAAACCGATCTATCCCAAGTGCAAGCGACTGCACCACCAAAATATCAGCAAACTTATCCACCACAATACCCGGAAGAAAATCCGCCTCTCCAAAGATCAGGCGGCAGCTCTCCATATCACACACCTTGCTCCGGTAATCCACCGCCGCCCGCACTCTCTGTTCTATAAATGTCTCATCGATCTCCTGCCCCTTCACCCGGCTTAACATGCGGATGCGAATTGCAGAATTATCATTAATAAAGCCTGTTCCCAGAAAGAATCCATCAAAATCCTCCACCGTCACCAGACCGCCATTCTCATAGCTCCCACTTATAAAATCTATTTCATTATCATACACCCACGCGCCGCCACTTTTTACACTGCGGCCGCTCCCCTTTCGAAGTCGCACGGCTGCTCTTTCCATCGTCTCCCTCATTTCCGCTGCCCAATTACGGAAGCTTTGTGATAATACAGCAATTTCCTGTCTCCACACGCCTTGGCGCACCATTCATCACAATAATACCCTTCTCATAATCCAGTGCAAAAAACGTCATCTCATTCGTCTCATGATTTAACGATACCAGATGCTTGTCATCTGGAAAGATCGCAATATCCTTAGGGTAATCCCCGCTGATAGGAAGCACAGAGCGCTGTGTCAACAAACCTGTTTCTGTATCTCTGTCATACATTGCCACAGAATTATCCCCCGCATTGGACACAAACAGATGCTTCTCATCTGGAGACAGCTTGATCGCCACGGCCGCACTGTTTCTATCATACTGCTCATCCAGTGTGGAGATCTTTTGAAGCAGCTCAAAATCAGGCGCTTTCTCCCCCTCTATATAAGCATACACTGCCACATAATTTTTCAGCTCATGGCTTAGATACGCAAATCTTCCGTCTGAGCTGAAAATAACCGTGCGGGGCGCGGACTCTATCTCACAGCGAACTGCATCCACAAGCTGAATGGTTCCCCTTTTCTTATCAAAACGATAAATCTTACACTGATCAATACCGGGATCACATGCTATCATAAATCTCTGATCTGGCGTCAGCACAACACAGGTGATATGAGGGCGGAAATTTCTCTCTGCCACGCTTCCAAATCCCTTGTGGTACACCTCATCTGTCACCTCACCGATGCCGCCGTCCTCCCGGATTCTCACCACAGTAGCCTTGCCGTCATGATACCCTGCGCAGAAAATATACTTATCCTCCTTGTCCACCGTCAGATAACAAGCACGCATACCATTGATTTTGCCAAAATTAATCTCGCCCAGATTTCCGTTTTCCAATATTCTATATGCCATCAACCCCTCATCACAGATAGAATAGAGAAACTTACCGCTGTTCGCTTTCACCATATATGAGGGATTGTTGATCTCCACCTCCGAGCGCGGCATCAGACTCCCCTTCTTATCATCGACATCACATATCATAATCCCCTTGCTTTTTCCATGTGTGTAGGAGCTGATATATGCAATATACTTATTCTTGTGCATGATAGATCCTCCTTCCGGCATTTGCCGATTATTTGTTCATATCTTACCATATCCGGGGAATTTTGTTAAGTGGAATTTTCGTTGCGACACATCACAGCTATGGCTTCTATCCAATACAGATTCTTATAATTTGTTGTAGGATGAAATTTCTTTTATCATTTTCGGAAGAGGTCCGTATAGCCCGTCCGTTGTTTCCTCCGTCACCCCGCTTGCGCTTAGTGAAAAACGTAACGGATACTAAGCTCGTGAAATACCTCGCTAAGTACCGACGTTTTTCAATAGGTTCCTTGAGGAAAACAGCGGACGGGCTATACTACTTTTATTGAATCGTTCGGACACGCTGTGATTCTTCATATATTTGTATCCCTATTTTATGTTTCGCTTGTTGGTATTTATAGATCATCAAATTTTCTTTAAGAAGATAACAAAAGCTATCTATTCATCTGACACTAGCAGAGATATAATCCTAATTTGTATGCCCACCAAAGTGGGCAGATGAAAGTTACCATGTTTTGCCCAACTGATCAAAATAGTCCGGCGAACTGCCTGTGGTCCTCAAGGAACCTATTGAAA
>CAJUOO010000076.1 GCA_910588535.1 uncultured Lachnospiraceae bacterium
CGGATGGGCTATATGGACCTTTTCCGAAAATGATAAAAGAAAATTCATCCTGCAATATGTTATAATATCTTGTATAGGTTTTTCTTAATGCAACAGCCCCTTTGTATGTGTAGTTTTTCAATAAAATGTTTTTCATAGAAAATCTATCTGTCTAGTTTAATCTCCTGATCCAAAGATAGAGCGAATGGTTTTATCCAGATTAAAGATCACCTTTCCATCAACATCATCCAGTGCCACTGGACCAAATGCCCGGCTGTCATTGCTGTGGTTTCGATTATCTCCCAACACGTAGATCGCACCTTCTGGAACGATAAGATCCACATTTCCTTTATGGATCAGCTCTTCAGCAGGATTAACATAATATTCGTCAAGGGCGATACCATTGATGCTGACAACAGAATCAACAATCTCGACATGATCTCCAGCGACGCCAATCACACGCTTGACATACTTATCATTGTCCGCATTGTGGGAATTAAACACAACAATATCGCCTGCTGATGGGGTTCCAAGCTTCCAGAGGATCAATTTATCATTATTATGCAAGGTTGGATACATAGAATCCCCCGATACAATACTGGGTTGAATAAAGATCAATAAGATAAAAGTAAGCAGGAAAGCAGTTCCCACAATTTGTACAATATCAATAAGAAGTCCCTTTAAAGAAACGCCTTCTTCCGTTTCAGTTTTTGCATTAGCTGACATAATATAACACTCCTTTGTTTGTATTGAAACAAATATCTCAACGAAAGTATACTATAATTACAGAAAAAAAGATATAGGTTTTTTGTGAAATTTTTCTTACTTGATGTACAGAAGATAATAAATGCGAGGAAAACAAATTGAAAAATAAAAACAGAAAATTTATAATATTTTAAAATATAGACAAAATAAAGAAAATAATTTATAGAAATAAAAAGAAAATAAATAAAATTTTAAAAAATTACTTGACAAATAGATGGATATATCGTATACTGTACTTAACAAAAACAAAAAAGAAATGAGAGGAGGCGGGTCCCATGGACAAAGACGAAAATTTTATAATACATCAGTATATTAGTGGTAAGATGATGGGTTCCTGCAGCTTTCAATATAGAGAATAAAAGAGACCTTCAGCAGAGAGAGTAAACTATAGAGTCGAAGAAGAGAATAAGCTGAAGAAAGAAAAGAGATATCATCTGTATATACTGGTGAATAAATTTTAATTGTAAGAGATTTTATGAATACCACATAGAGTTTTGAATAGAAAAATGGCTGACAGGAATAGGATAGATGCCTTCGACTAATTAAAACGTAGACAATTGAATAATGAATAATAAGGGCTGTGATGTATAGAAACATCATAGCCTTTTTCATGTGCAGGAGCAAGTAATCAAATTAACAGTGAAAGCTGCACCTGCTGTGCAGGAGTAGGAAAGTACCTTCCCTGCTCGATTGTACAGATAGATCCATGAATAGGAAAATACCAGTATTCTTTTACAAAATGTGACAAACACATTTTGACAAGCTATTTGTCGTGTGATACACTTTACATATATTTATAGGCAGGAGTGAGAAAATTGGATAAATATGAATATAATATAAAAGCAGAGCAGATAACAAAGCTGATTGGAAAAAAAGATTTTTCTACAGCGGCAAAAATAGCAGATAATATAGATTGGCGGCGTGTCAGAAATGTCAATATGCTGACGAATGTTGGTACTGTCTATGCAGAGGTGCAGAGATATGAGGATGCAAAGGAGCTTTTTCTTATGGCATTTGAGCGTGCACCAATTAGCAGAAGACTTGCATATAAATTGACGGAGGTTTGTATTCGGGCGGGTGAATACGAGGAGGCAGAGCACTACTATGAGGATTTTGTCGGTCTAGCGCCACGTGATTCTGGCAGATATGAGCTTCAATATAAGCTGGCAAAGAAAAAAGGAGAGCCAATAGAGGCCCTGATTGCAATTTTAAGTGAATATAAGAGAAATGATTTTGATGAGATGTGGGCATATGAGCTTGCGCGCCTATATCACAAGGCTGGTATGGGACAAGAGTGTGTGGCCGCATGTGATGAGATTATTCTATGGTTTGGTGAAGGGGAATATGTGGAGAAGGCGATGGAGCTTAAGATGTTGTATATGCCTCTATCTCCCAGTCAGCAAGAGAAGTATAATAAGCGTTTTCAGCTTCAGATGAGATATCCTTCTCAGGATGAGTTAGATTCAGAAGAGCAGGAGGAACAGGTACAGGAAGAGCAGGTGCAAGAGCAGATACCAGACCGTCCAATCTCGGTATCTACAGATAAGTACAATACAGCGGATATTCAGGAGGTTATTGCGGAGAGCATGAAGGAAATAATGCCTCCTGAGGAAGGGGAGGGGCAGGAAGCTCCCAATATGCCACAGCAGGGACTATCATGGCAGGTTAATCCAGAACAGATAGATATTTTAGGGGCAACAAAGGATCTGCGCAAGGTACAGAGAGTGATTGCCAAGAACAGCAAGCTGTATCCGCCTTTTTCTGAGCAGGAAGCGACTTTTCGCGTAGTGCCGAGGGAGGAATTTGCTGCAAGTACGGAGGAGAGTTACGCTTATGAAGAATCGGCCAAGGAGCCTACAGATGCACCAGCGGACAAGTTATCAGAAAGAAATCAAGAAACGTATGATGTGAAGTTGCAGGAAGAACAGATTAAAAAGAGACGAGCAGAAAAGACGAAGAAAAGAAAAGAAGAGATAGAAGAAACGCCAGTAAGGGAAGAACAGGAGGTTCTGGAGCGGGAGGAAGTGACTGCGAGCTCAGTAGAGCCTGTGGAGGAGAAAACTGTACCTTCAAGAGATGAGATCCAGCAGAATATACAGACGCCGGGGCAGCTTTCGGAGGAGAGGCGTCACGTGTTTGCAGCGTTTTTACATATTAATGGGCTGGAGGAGCAACTTGCCAGAATTTTTGAGGAGGCGGAGAGACTTGGAGAGGAAAAAGAAACCTCTCTGTTTGGAAATATCTTAATAATTGGAGATCATAAGTCCGGCAAGACGACACTTGCCACAGAGTTGATGAAAAGCCTTAGCAGAGCTTCTAATAGAAAGAATAGGAAAATAGCTAAGATTTCTGGAGATCGCCTGAATCATAAAGGAATACAAGAGACGATCTCCCGCCTTACAGGGGCAGATCTGCTGATAGAGCGTGCCGGCGAGATGAATCAGATAACCACTCAGGCGTTACTTGAGACAATGGCAGGTTATACAGGTGGTATGGTTGTTGTGTTGGAGGATACAAAGGAGGGCATGGCGCGTCTGATCACAGAGAATCCAGATCTGGAGGAGCGCTTTACGCACAAGCTGATTCTAAAGGAATATGAGATATCAGAATGGGTGGAGATGGCGAAGCAGTATGCGGCCGAGCGTGATTATGGAATTGATGAGATGGCAACTCTGGCACTTTCTGCAAAAATTGATGCACTTTATGCTCAAAAAACTGTGGTGGAGATAGAGGACGTGAGGGCAATTATTGATGTGGCCATTGAACATTCAGAGAAAAAAAATATTAAGAAACTATTTGAAACAGTATTTTCTAGAAAATATAAGGATTCGGATTTAACGATGCTTCGAGAAAATGACTTTATATAAAACGAGTGCCCAGCATGTGGGTGGGAGAAGGAATTTTCTCACTCGCGCGCTGGGCGTTGAAAGGTATTATTTTATATCGATTCCACCGAACATACAGGTAGCATTAACAAAAATAGTTGGTGCACCAGCATTGCGGTTTTTGATACGGTTATTAATTGCGCCGAAAATTGGAACACCAGAAACTTGAACATTTACGTTTGCCGGTACACGAATATCAATTCCGCCAAATACAGTGGTGCAGTTTACAACAATATCTTCCTGAAGATAAGCGGAGCGGATATCCATATCAATTCCGCCAAAAATACTATTTAAAGTTGCGCCTGTAAAAACTTCATTGTTGCAGGTGATTTTTTGTGAGCCAAATATAGCATTGTATTCAGGCGAGTCAGAATGATAGGTGGTATTGGTATCTTTAAAATGCTTTTTATAAGCAGAATCTTTAAATAATATACTCAGTCCGATCAGCACTAATACAACGGGGAAGAATAGTTTAAACACGGCACTTCTTGGAAGAATATCCCACGAAGATAATAAAAATAGGATGCCGATAATAAGCCCGGCAGTTGGAAGAGGTTCAAATCCCTTCTGTGCGATGGATACGGCACATGGAACGATAATAAAAAGTGTCCACCATCCGTGAAAAAATATGGAAAAACGCCAGAAATCAAGTGCATTTCCCGCAAAGCCTATGCCAAAGAGGATTAAGATAACGCCCCATAAGGATTGATTGGATTTTAGTTTCATAATATACTCCTTCCTGTAAGTTGTCTCCCTTGATATGATACTATTATCTTAATCTCTGGCGGCGCTGATTACAAGTTACATATGTCATATCCGTGAATGAGAAAAGTAAGTTGTTGACATTTAGGGTTGGGTGAGATACACTGTATTATAATTATTTTTTTGAGTAAGATAATTATAATTACAATCTGGAGGGAAAGCGATTGGATACAAAGAAAGATAAAATAAGGGAGAACATTATGCTGTGTTTGTTGGCGGTATCTCCGATTTTAATAGGGTATCTATTTAATGTTATGTTGTATATTCCGGTAATAGGTGATATATGGATGTATGCAGGACCTTTTACACTGTTACTGTTCTGGGGGTGGGTGGGCACTGTATATATGACAAGGTTTCGTTCAATCTGGAAGGCTGTTCTATTGGGAAATGTGATTGGAATTTTGTGTTTTGTTGTATTTGCGGCGATTGTCGGCTCAGGAGTACAATCAGAATTCACGTATCTTTTGACTGTAATAGCGCAGATGTACACTCTTCCCTTGGGTTTTCTTACTATGTGGTTGGCTGTCATTACGGAGGGTGCCTATGATCTGGCAGAGGCGTCTATATCAGCTGTGATGCTGGTGCAGGCGGCAGGAGTGATTTTGATGTTGATTGCGTTTACAATCGGATGTATAACAGCGAAGAAAAAAAGTATAAGCGGTGAGTGAAAACCTGCTTATTTCAGTAAGTGTGTACTAGCCTGCTAAAAGGCTGTAATAGAGTAGTTATAATGGATTAACAAGCATCAAAGCGGATTGTGTGTCCGCTTTGATTAATCTTCTTCGATAACCTGCAGTTCAAGATAATCGAAATCTATTTGGTCAATAAAATTGTCCTGATGGAAACGAACCTTGCTGCAGCGTTTAAATTCAGCGATATTCTTATCAAGCCAGACAGGACGGCTTAGATCAAACTGATAACAAACAGAATCAAGAGCATTATATACCTTTCGTGTTCTGTTTAAGTTGGCATCTTCATTTTCTATCACCGTATCACACAACATACGATTATCCTTAAATATTTTTGCCCACATTCGAAACATTATTATTCTCACTTTCTTGGTTTCTGCTTTTTTACTGTATTTCTATGTTTCAGTGTATTCTTTTGGAAGTATAGCACAGATAATTGGACAGAACAAGGGGCATAGGAAAATATGCTTGCATTTCATATAAAAAGATGATATACTCCCCCTTAATGACAAGACACATGAATATACATATAGGAGGAGAAGTTATGGAAAAAGTGAAAAAATTGTTAAACCGAATTTTTATTGATGGCTTAAGCGGTATGGCGCTTGGGTTGTTTTCAACGCTGATTGTGGGAACAATTATTCAACAGATCGGAAATCTAATTCCGGGAACAATGGGAGAACTTTTGTATCTGATAGGTAAGATGGCTGCCGCTGCAACCTGTGCAGGCATTGGTGTAGGAGTGGCGGCAAAATTTAAAGAAAGTCCTCTTGTCACCTTATCGGCAGCGACGGCTGGCTTGGTCGGAGGGTATGCTGGAAAAATTCTTGCTGGAACAGTGATGTCAGAGGCAGGAGCGATGATATTTGCCGGGCCGGGAGAGCCGTTGGGAGCCTTTGTTGCAGCGTATATAGGAATTGAGGCCGGGCATCTGGTATCAGGAAGGACAAAGGTGGATATTCTTGTTACACCTCTTGTGACAATTCTTTGCGGTTCTGTTGTGGGCTTGTTGATTGGACCGCCGATATCAAGCTTTATGACTGGGGTGGGGGCAATGGTAAACTGGGGTGTAGAACAGCAGCCCTTCCTTATGGGAATCGTTGTATCTGTTTTAATGGGTGTGATCTTAACTCTTCCCATTAGCTCAGCAGCCATTGGTGTAGCACTTAATCTAAGTGGATTAGCGGCAGGAGCTGCCACGGTTGGCTGCTGTTGCCAGATGGTTGGCTTTGCCGTTGCTTCTTTTAGGGAAAATCGCTGGAGTGGTTTGGTCGCACAGGGGGTGGGAACTTCCATGCTTCAGATTCCTAATATAGTAAAAAAACCCATTATCTGGATTCCGGCAACCATGGCAAGTGCAATATTAGGTCCAGTGGGTACGATGCTTTTTAAAATGACCAGCAATGCGACAGGTTCTGGTATGGGAACAGCAGGTTTTGTGGGACAGCTTATGACATGGCAGGTAATGAGCCAGACGACACCGGGATTTTTGTTATTTGGCGAGATACTGTTGCTGCATATTATACTTCCAGCGGCGGTGACATTAGTGATTTCTGAATTTATGAGAAAAAAGGGATGGATAAAAGAGGGCGATATGTTATTACGGATATAATAGAAAAGGTATAAGTATTGTAGATGTTATATTTTGTTTGCTGTATCATTTTCTGGAAAGATCCGTCCGGCGAACTGCCTGGGGTCCTCCGTCACCCCGCTTGCGCTTAGTGAAAAACGCAGCGGACGCTAAGCTCGAAACGACCTCGCTAAGCGCCGGCGTTTTTCAATAGGTTCCTTGAGAACCACAGGCAGTTCGCCGGACTGTTTTTATCAGTTAGGCAAAACACGTTGTAATTCCGCTTGTATAAAATAATCTATCGTTTCTGTTGTTTTTTAAGTGAATTTGATGATCTATAAATGTGAACAAAGTTAAAAATCCAATTGCTTGCAGTGGGGATTTCACTCTCGTGGTAGTCGTCATATGGGGGTGTCATATTAAGAAGATATATACAAGTTATTAAGATAATGCTGCATTTTATACTTATATCTAGTGTAGGTAACGCTTATTACTACGGCTTCACTTAACTCATTGCCCACGACAAAAAAATAAACATAGAGCTTAAATGTATGCAGAATCACAGCATATTTCAAATATTCAGCAAAGCAGTATAGCCAGTCCGCTGTTTTCCTCAAGGAACCTATTGAAAAACGTTGGTACTTAGCGAGGTATTTCACGAGCTTAGTATCCATTACGTTTTTCACTAAGCGGGAGCGGGGTGACGGAGGAAACAGCGGACTGGCTATACGGACCTCTACCAAAAATGATGAAAGAACACTCATCCTATAAGAAATTATACCTTTAGAAATACCTTATATTCGTTTCGATTCTATAAAGCGAAAAATTTATAAAATAGATTCAAAAAGTATTGAAATGAAATATTGTTATATGTAATATAATTATTAGCAATGTTATAAAAGATTTGTGGAAAAGAGATGAGTTCATTGGGAAGGATATATAATAAATGGGAAATGATTGTCTAATTATAATAGATACTAACTGCAAGATTTGGTGAATGGAGGGGAATAATATAAAAAGATTTTTAAATGTTCAAAGACTAATTTATAGTATATGTTTGACTATGTGTATTTCATATATTCCTTTTGCACAAGAAGTCACATCCGAGTCAATAAGGTTGGGATTTCCTTATAAATTTTATACGATTCATATTTCACATGGCTTTTCAATACATTTTGGAATAGGTACATTTGTTCTTGATGTACTGATCCTATATCTGATTTTTTCATTGGTTCATATGGTAATTCAAAAATTAAAAAAATGAATATGACATGAACAATAAGTTTTTATATCGCTAGTGTTCTATCTATGTGAATTTTTTATTAACGATACAGCGAAATTTTTTGATAAAGTATACATTCTTAAGGATAGATTATAATAGTATCATAAAATTCATGAATCCACTATAATATTTTCATAAACTCTATTGTCGAAGCCTGTCCAATTTGTTAAAATATAGAATACATAAAGGAGGCTTCATCTATGGAGAATGGAAATCTGCTGGCGAGTAATGTAGAGTATTTAAAAGATGCACTATCTGTTTTGGGAGAGCTTAACCGGGCGAAGGGGGACAGAGAGCAGCTTCAGGATTCGATTAAGGAGTTGGAGCGTGATATTGAGGGTGAGGAGAAGGCGTGTCGTGATGAATCTGATCTGACGGTGAAAAAGCGCAAGGAGGAGATCGCAGCAAGCTTTGACCGAGAGATACGAAAGGATCAAGAGCAGGTACGAAGGGTGCGCCAAGATCGGGAAAAAGCGAAGGATAAAGGAATTGCAGGAAGAATTGAGATGGAAACGGCTGATTTAAAAGAGGAGAATCGCAAGACACAGGATGAGATCTATGGTGTTCTAAAAGAGAATCATCTGCCAAAGCTGTGTAATTCAAGATTATATTATAGCTTATTTTCCCCAAAGGGGGTGCTTGAATATTTTATATTCGCATTGTCCTATCTTGTGTTGACATTGGCGCTGCCGCTGCTTATCTTTTATCTTATGCCAGAGCCTGCCAGAGTGCCACTTACCATGCTTGCTATCTGCTTTTTGTGTAATTTGGTTTTCTTTTTTGGTTATCAGATTGTGGTAAGAAAGACAAAGATGCTAAGATGGCAGGTGATTCGTCAGGTGCGAGCACTGCGGGACAGAATTAGCGCAAACAACCGGAAGATTCGAGCGATAAAAAATGTGATTCTCAAAGATAAGAATGAGCAGGGTTATAATCTGGAAAAATTTGACGAGGCGATCCAAGAGCTTGAGGCGGAAGTTAAGAGAAGTATGGATGAGAAGCAGGATGCTCTGGTTGTCTTTGAGGAGACGACAAAGTATATGCTGATGGAGGAGATCGAGGGTAGGTATCAGCAGAAGCTGACCGCACTGCGCGTAAAGCAGGAGGAGGCGAACAAAAGCCTTAAGGAGGCGGACAGCTTGGTGAAGGATATCAATAAGCATATTACTGCTAATTATGAAGCATTTCTTGGAAAAGATTATGTGACAGAGCGGGCCCTGTCAGATATGATTGTGCTGATGGAAGAAAACAGGGCGTCTACTGTCGCAGAAGCTCTTGCTCTTTATAAAGCAGAGCACTGAAAATGCCAAGACTAATACAGTCTGCCATCTGCATAACGACAGAGAGTCTGGTTGATTGCAACAGCATGTTATCAAACATACCAGAAAAATTTACTACACCTGTGATAAAAATATCACCAGCTTCCGGGAGATTTTTTTTGTTTACACCGGCTCCCGGTTTTAAGCTGCCCACACCGAGCGTGATTTGTCCAATATGGGCTTTGGTTCCAAGAGAAGCATCGACAGCTATTATAAGAGCGTTGGGATGCTTCTCTTTTATATGGGCTAAAGTTTCCTCAAGATTCATGGCATGGACGGGAGAATTTAGCGTGCCATAGATGGTTAAGCCCCTCAGTTTGCGCCGAGAGAGCTTGTAGCCGATAAGGGGACCCAAGCTGTCACCGGTGGAACGGTCTGTTCCTATGCACAGAAGGACGATGGGAGAGCCAGCCTTGGGATGTTCACGGATCAGTTTTCTAAGTTCTTGTCCTACGGCAAAGCCGCATCCAAAATGATTGGAATTATAATGACTCAATAGAATATCCACCTTTCTGATTAATCACATATCTGATACAGCGCAGAATATCCAAAGTATGTCCGCAGTGGGACTGTTATAGACAACGAAGTGAAAAAAACGTGCGACACGATCGTGCGAAAGCGGAGAAGCTTTGACAAAAAATAATTTATCATTGGTCGACAGACCCCAAAAAAGCCGGAAAAAAAGCACAAAGCGGCGATAAATAAACAGGTTCGGCCGACAGGATGCGATAAAACCCCGAAAGGAAATGTGCTATGATACCTCTGAATATAATGTGGCTTTGTGCATAAAGCGGCACAGAAGGAGGAGTTATGATTGAGATTATTTACAGTGATGAATCCAGAGCACAGGATATGTCCTCATCGGCAATCCGCCTGCCAAGGAATGTACGCCAGATAGGAAGCGGGGAGGATAAAAAGAAAATCTACGTAGAAGATTATGTGATGACTTATATCGGTAAATTGTGGGATAAGCCAGATCAGGAAAATACAGCAGGGGTGCTGCTTGGCACAGTAAAATGCAGCGAGGGAATCACCTACATATTTATTTCTGGAGCAATGACCGCTGAGCAGGTGTTGTTTTCTGGGAACTCAATTATCTTTTCTGATGAGACATGGACAAGCCTCTATGAGAATATCAAAGAATATTTTAATGAGCTTGAGATAGTGGGTTGGTTTCTTATTAGAAATGATTCCGCACTGGAGATAGATGAGGGATTGTACAAGGCACATGTAGATAATTTTGCGGGAGTGAATAAGGTCTTGTTGCTTGCCGATGCGAAGGAGAAGGAGGAAGAATTTTATATCTATCACAACGCGGCATTGGCGAGGCAGAGTGGCTATTATATTTATTATGAAAAAAATGAATATATGCAGGCCTATATGGTGGAGAAAAAACAGGGAAAGCCTGTGGAGGATGGCACGCAGGACAAGGTTATAGGAAATTATCGAGCACTCATTCAAGAAAAGAAGGAGAGCAATTCTCAAAAAAGAATGGTGGCTGCCCTGTACAGCGCCTGTACTTTTCTTGCAGTAGTAGTACTTGCGATCGGTGTGACGATGATGAATAACTATGATAAAATGAAGGGAATGGAGGCTGCTCTTAATTCTCTGACACAGAATATTCTTGGTGGCAAGAATAATACAAAGGAAGGGGATCAGGAAACGGTGGCGGCGAATGTGAAGGTGGAGAAGGTGGATGGCAATATAAAGCCAACGGAGACCTTAGCGGAAGAGAGCTCTCCTGCTGAGACGCAGACAGAATCAGAGCCTGCAACGCAGGCGCCGACCGAGCCGGCAACAGAGCCGCAGCAGACTCAGCCGGAGGTTCAAACTACATCGAAGGTGGAAGAGCCTACAAGAGCTGTGATGGAGCCAAAGGCGGGAACTTATTATACAGTGGCAGAAGGGGAAACATTGACAGCAATCAGTGTGGCAGTGTATCATACAGATACTATGGTAGAAGCGATTAAAGAAGCCAATGGGATTGAAGACGAGAACAAAATCTATCCCGGACAGGAAATTTACCTTCCATAAGAACGAGAAGTGTGCTAAAATCAAAAGAAATAGTGCAGCACGGAGGCAGTGAATGATAAATATCAAAAAATACCTGCAAGAGAGGGAGAAAAAAGAGGATCATTCTTTTGAGAAAAAGATATGGTTTCATCGTGGAAAAAAGCTTGCCCTCGTGATAGCGGTGATGGTTGCCGCAGCGGGAGTGTTTGGTGCATATCAATATTACCGAAAGCATTTGATATATACAGGCTATGATGTTATGTCTGTCACAGAGCTTACGGAGATTATAAACGGGGAATATAAAGCATATGGCGATTATATTCTCCGTTATAGTATGGATGGAATTTCGTGTATGGATAAAAATGGAACCTTGATCTGGGGACAAGCGTATGAGATCAAGAATCCAATTGTTGATGTGTGTGGCAATTATGTGGCATTAGCAGCACAGAGGGGAAATGAAGTCTATATATTTAACCGATCTGGCTATCAGGGGGAAGTAAAAACACAGTATCCTATCTCAAATATCCGTGTGGCAGGGCAGGGTGTTGTGGCAGTAATGATGGAGGATTCTGGGAACAATTATATTAAGCTGTTCGACACACAGGGGGAGGAGCTGGTGGGGAACAAGACCTCTCTGGAGGGAGAAGGCTATCCATTTGCCTATTCTTTGTCGGAGGATGGGAAGAAGATGGCGGTTTCCTCCCTTGATATTATAGGAAATTCTCTGGCTAATGTAGTAGAATTTTATAATTTTTCTGATGTGGGACAGGATTATGTAGAACGTCTGGTGGGGACTTATCAAGAAGAATTTACAGATTCCTTGGTTCCGATGATAGAATTTATCAATAATGATACAGTCTGCGCATTTGCAGATAATCAGCTTGTACTGTTTCGGATGAAAGAGATTCCAGAGATCATTGCGGCGATTCCAATAGAAGAAAAAATTCATTCTGTCTTTTATAATCATTCTTATATAGGGTTAATTATAGCTCATGAGGGAGAAGGTGCGCTGTTTAAGCTTCAGGTATATACTGCCGATGGGAAGCTGGTGAGCGGGATATCAGAAAAGACATTTGCGGAGAGATATACACACGCTTTTTTTGCAGATCAGAGCGTGGTGTTATATAATGAATATTCTTGTGAAATAATAAATATGAACGGAGTAGAAAAATTTCACTATACTTTTGATAAAAATATAGTATTATTTAAGTACATAGTGGAGAGCAGATATACACTTATCACCCCCTCTTCTATCAGTGAAATACGTTTAAAGTGAAAAGAAAAGTCCATATTTGGACTGGAAATGGAGAGAACATGGAGACAGGAAAGCTTTTGTTAATTGCTGTAGTAGCATTTTTGGCTTTGTGTACACTAAACGGCTACAGAAAAGGATTTTTGAAAATAGCATTATCAATGGCTGCTATGATTGCAACCATAATAATCGTGGGAATTTTAAATCCATATGTAAGCCGGTTTTTGATGAACAATACAGAATTGTATGGAACATTAAAAGAAAGTACCGAAGAATTTGTGGATCATATATTTGACACAGAGCTTAATATGGCGATCAATACCCGGACAGATGAGATTTTTGCCATCGATCATCTGTCACTTCCTAAATCTATCAGGGAGAAGCTGATAGAGGACAATAATTCAGTGATTTATCAGGCGTTGGGTGTGAATGGATTTAAGGATTATATCAGCAGCTATCTGGCATGTATGATCTTAAATGCTATTTCTTTTATTGGAACATTGCTTATAGCTGGTTTTTTGGTTAGGGTAGTGTTTGTTATGGCAGATATTATTGAGAGAGTTCCCGGAATAAAAGGGCTTAACAAGACGGCGGGACTGGTGGTTGGATTTTTGCAAGGGATTGTGATAGTGTGGGTTCTGTGTCTTGTGATAACAGCATTTGGAGCCACTAAGACGGGGCAGCAGATACTTGAAATGATACATGATAGTGTGATCTTGAGCTTTATTTATAATAACAATTGCTTGATGCTTTGGATTGGGAATATACTCAAATTAATAGGATAGAGAATTTATCTGGAATGTATAACTTCCAGAAAATATTATTTTTTTATTTGTTGATTTAAATCTGTTGTATCATTTTCTGGAAAGATCCGTCCAGCGAACTGCCTGTGGTCCTCTGTCACCCCGCTTGCGCTTAGTGAAAAACGCAACGGACGGTAAGCTCAAAACTACCCCGCTAACCGCCGGCGTTTTTCAATAGGTTTATTCTTCAAGAGTTGAGTGATTCTTATATTTGGAGCTTTTAGAATGTTTCAATTACCGTTTAAAATGGGGCTTTGATAGTGAAACAACAAATTTTTTAAAAAAATTTTAAAAAATATATTGACAGCAGAGAATTGATGTGATATTATAAACAAGCTGTCGCTGATAAATAAGAGAGGACAGCAGATAGAACCT
>CAJUOO010000077.1 GCA_910588535.1 uncultured Lachnospiraceae bacterium
CACTAAGCGGGAGCGGGGTGACGGAGGACCACAGGCAGTTCGCCGGACGGAACCTTCCAGAAAATGACACAACATATTTTTAACAACAGATACAGGATATTATTTACAAGAAGATATAGATATTTAAGAAGGGTCCGCATAGCAGGTGAGCTGTGCAGCTCCTTCTTAAGTTAGGTGACATTGATTTGAATATAGTCTTAAATTTATTAGTTTTGAGTCTGGGGCAGATAATTTTCTGGATCTTGAGGTACGCCATCTTTGTATACATAAAATCCTAGACATACACCTGTCGCTTTTCCCGTCTTTCCCATGGTGGCGATCACACCCCCCTGCTTTACAACATCGTCTGTTTTTACAAGAATCTCCTTGCAATGGGTATACATGGTACAGAGGCCATTCCCATGATTTAACACGATATAGTTGCCCCAACCTTTTTCTGTTTCAAATCCTGTCTCTTCCACTGTTCCAGCCGCTGTTGCCAATATTTCTGCTCCGTCTACACCGCCGATTGTGATATGATCAAGCGTCCTCTTCTGCCCGGTGATTGGGTGTATTCTTTCTCCAAAGGTAGAAGTAATGGAATAACATTCGTTTGATACCCAAATATATGTGATATTCTCCGTTGTTTCTTGGTTATCAATGATTTCTGCTCCATATGTAGTGGGTGAGGTTGGCTCTATGGTTTCTTCAGGTGCCTTGCTGGGGGTATTCGAGTTGCTTGGCTCCTTATCTATGGCGGGAGTTGTCTCCGTTTGGATAGGTGTTGTTTCAGCATTTTTGGCAAAAGCAGTAAATACTGCGCAAAATATAAATAATACAGCACATAAGGAGCTTAGTATAGTAATTCTTTTTCTTTTCATAATTTCTGTTATCCTTTCTTCTAAAATATTTTTGCTAAAATGATTGTATATAGACAAGGAAGAGCGCTCCGCTTCCATGTGGAGCAACAAAGATGCATAAAAGGTACGGCGGCTCTCTCCCAAGTACTTAATTACTGTCTCATCACAGACAAGTTCAATATCACGATTTGCAAGTATATACAGCAACCACACAAATGGATTGAACCAATAAATTGTAAGTACAGCGGCGAGAAGTATCTTTGTCAGTGCATCCATGCGCTTGATATGGATACATTCATGGATTATCATAATTTTAAGAGCATTGCAGGATGTCTCTTCCTCCAGATCGGTTAAAAGGTTTTTTGGCAATACAATCACTGGATGGAAAATACCGTAGGTCAGTGGTGAGCGAATTTGATCAAAGCTTCTCACACGGATGGAACGAAAGTGCATAAGAGGTTTTGATAAAATGCTTTCTTCTACCATATCCAGAATTTTTTTATTCTGTACAGGGAGGGACTCTCTAAAATTCTTCTTGCAGCTTCTGTAGGATAAGATAAAATAGATTCCCACGAAGAACATTCCAAGTAGCCATAAGCATTTGAGCACAAAATAAATAGAAATAACAGGGTTTGGATTAGAATATTCTACCGTGGGAGATGAGGTGACAAGGAGTAAGGTTCCTTGCCATAGTTGGTTAGTGAGCTCTGGCACAGCCTGCTTTGTCTCTTCAAGTATCGTTTGATGCCCGCTCTCCCACAAGATGGATACGGGCAGCAACAACCGGACAATCGCAAGGTACCAGAGAAGCATAAATACTTTCTGGGGCAGAAAGTTCCTTATCAGTGCGCGAAAGAAAATAATGCTGAGAATAAAAACTGCTCCTAATAAGTTTATTTCTATAAGATTAAGCCAAAGCAATTCTCTCACCTTCCATCCTTGCTCTGATCAGAGATCATAAGGCGCAGCTTGTCAATCTGTTTTTGGGATAATTTTTTGTTATTTAACAAAGATGCAAATAGAAGTTCAGGGGAGCCTTCAAAAAATTTTCCTATCAGTTCTTCTGCCTCTGCATTTTGAACCTCCTGCCTTGTGATCAAAGCGTGACACATAAAATTAGGTTCACTTCTCTGGATTGCATCTTTTGCTATACATTTCTTGATCACGGTGTAGGTTGTATTCATATTCCATCCAGTTTCTTCTTTAAGAATGTCAGAGATTTTCTTTGCAGTCATATCACCCTCCCGCCACAGCACTTCCATTACTTTTAGTTCAGAATCAAATAGTTTCATATAAGGCCTCCTAGATATACTAGCTAAACATAGTCAGTTTTTGATTAAAATGTACACTATTGCAATAGTTTATATTACTATACTATCATAATAGTGTGAGCGCTGTCAAGTAGTATTGTTTGCACAGAGATGCTTAATTTGTACACCATGCATCAACTTTTTTTGCAAAGCAGTTGACAATAAGTTACATCATTATCTATAATGAAACAGAGAAGAAGAGAGAAAGGCAAAAGAAAATAAATGAATATAGCAAAAAAAGGGAGAGGTCGGGATCTAAGACGGCAGGGCAGAATCCTGCTTCTTTTGCTGTTTTTTTCTGTGTCGGCTGGTATATTTGGATTTCCAAGTTACGCCGCCACAAGCGGTGTGGTGAGCGGAGCGACAAGTTTGAATATCCGGTCAGGTCCCGGAACAGATTATGAGAATGTGACGGCAGCGAATGGGACGAGCATTACTCTGCCGAATGGATATCATGTGACAATTATGGAGGAGGTGTACGACGAGAAGGACGAGAACTTAATCTGGTATAAAATATCATTTGCCTACGGCGGCAGTATATTGGAGGGGTACGCTCTTAGCAATTATATTAAGCCAAGGACAGATGCGGTGACAAATCCAGATTATGAAGCATATTTGAATACGCAAGGATTTCCAGAGAGCTATAAGGAAAGCTTGCGGATTCTTCACACAGAGCATCCAACATGGGTGTTTGAAGCATTACATACCGAGCTTGACTGGACGGAGGCACTTAATGCGGAGAGTGAAGTTGGAAAGAATTTAATTCAGAATCATGTAATATCTTCGTGGAAATCTATGGAGGAGGGAGCATATGACTGGAATACAAATAAGTGGGTGGTTTTTGACGGCAGCGATTGGGTGGCGGCGTCGAGAGAGCTGATTGCCTATTATATGGACCCTAGAAATTTTTTGGATGATGTCAATGTATTTCAGTTTGAAACGCTTTCTTATGATAATTCCTATCAGACAGTTGAGGGAATTGAGAATATTTTGGTAAATTCTTTTATGGGAAAACCGATCACGGACACGGATGGGTGGACGGGGACTTATGCTGATGCGTTTGTTTATGCAGCAGAACAGTCTGGTGTAAGTCCTTACCATCTCGCTTCACGTGCACTTCAGGAGCTTGGGACGGAGGGAAGCGCCAGTGTGTCAGGCACAGTGTCCGGTTATGAGGGATTTTTTAATTTTTATAATATAGGAGCGACCAGCTCCAGCAATCCAGTGCGCAATGGGTTGGCTTTTGCACAGCAGTATAATGATGAGTATTTTCTGCCTTGGAATACACGGTGGAAGGCGATCGCGGGAGGTGCCATCTATCTTGGAAGGCGGTATATTAATGTGGGTCAGGATACCTTATATTTGCAGAAGTTTAATGTACAGGGCAATTCTCCCTACACACATCAGTATATGACAAATGTTCAGGCGCCAAGCTCAGAGGCTAAGAAGATGGCGATCGCTTATGGAGATACTACAGAGCTTGGGATTGTGTTTAAAATACCAGTGTATTTGAATATGCCAGAGTATGCAAGTGAGCTTCCAACAGGCTCTGGTGGAGCAGTGACTACATTGTCTTATCTGTCGGTGGACGGATATACGCTGACACCGACCTTTCATAAAAGTATTATTGAATATGACGTGGTTCTCAATGAGCCGGTATCTTCTGTCACAGTGTCAGCACAGGCGGCGGACAGCAGCTCCTCCGTCTCAGGAACAGGCAATTACAGCTTGACAGAAGGACTTAACGTGATATCGATCACGGTGACAGCACAGAATGGAAGCAGCACAACCTACACAATTAATGTGATAGTCCCCGCTGGACCGTCTACCTACAATGGCGGTAATTTTACCGTGTCAGCAGGAGAGGGAGAATTTATGAATGTGCGACAGCCAGAAGGAGATATCACAGTGCTGTATGGTTTTGAGCTGGGAACATTGGCGGAGGCGGCACTTTCTCGGATGACGTCAACCAATTGTGGTATCCGAATTGTTAATGCCGATCGTACAGAAAATACAGGGGTACTTGCCACAGGAAATCTTTTGCAGATTATTGCCAATGTGGATAATGCAGTTATTAAGGAAATTCCAATTGTGATTTATGGGGATATTAATGGAGATGGAGAGATCAACGGCAGAGATATGTTGTATCTGCAGAGACATATTCTAGGAATTTCATATCTATCTGGCGTGTATGCGGAGGCGGCAGATATTAATTGGGATGATCGGGTGGAGACAGAAGATGGAGTGAAGCAGTCAACCATATCAGCGCGGGATATGCTGCATCTGCAAAGGCATTTGTTGGATATCAAATATATAGAACAAAATTAGGTACATAAGGTAAGGAGGCAGAAATTGAAACATATAAAATATAGCATTACTTGTCTGGCAGTGTGGATGCTGCTGCTGATACAGACGGGGATAGTTCTGGCAGCAGAAGGGTCCGTCACCTATGGATCTTCTTCCTACAGTCCGACGGAGGGGCAGGAATTTCAGATAGGTGTGTATGTCAATGGAAGTGAGGCGATTGGAGCCTATGAATTTTATCTGGATTACAATGCAGATATGATGGAATACGTGAGCGGTGCAGACAGCGGGGGAGGCGGCAGATTAAAATTTACTGGCTATGGGGATGCCTCCAGCTATAAATATATGCTTACCTTCCGCGCCAAAAAGGCAGGTAGCTCAAATGTTACCATCAGTAATGTATATCTGGGACCACTGAGTGCAAGCAGTGGAGATTCCATGACAATCACAGCTGCGGCGAGCGCTCCGGTAAATATTCAGGGACCAAGCACTGCCTCCGATGTGTGCCGCCTTGCTGAGCTGAATATTTCTCCTACTGGTCTTTGGGGATTTGCACCTGATAAGACAGAATATGATATTACTGTTGACAATGATATTAGCAAGCTTGCTATCACGGCAAAGGCAGAGAGTGATAAGGCATCAGTTTCTATCTCGGATACCAATCTGGTGGTGGGTGTCAACACCATTACCATCAAGGTGACAGCCGAGAATGGAACAGTGAAAACTTATTCTATTATTGTCAGAAGAAAAGAGGCACAGAGCCAGCCGCAGACCACGACGGCGGCACAGGATCCAGACATTGAGAATCTCTCTGTTTCCTTTTTGGTCAATGGAAAAGATATGTATGTGACAGAAAAGGTGGATGGGATTGACGCGCCAGATGGATTTCAGAAGACTATCGTGTCATATCAGGGACAGGAAATACCAGCATTTACCAGTCTGACACAGAATATTACATTATTTTATCTTCGGGATGGTCTGGGAGAGAATGGGGCATTTTATGCATATAATAGTGCGAGGGACAGTGTATATCCATACATTCGTCTTACCAATGCCACCGGCTCATATATGATTATCTCACCAGAATCAGATATCAAGGCACCAGAGGGCTACAACGAGACGACGCTGTCTCTTGGCAATGGCGGCGATGAAAATGTAGCTACCTCCATTCAGGCGTGGATACAGGGAAGCAACACAGAATTTTTCCTTATCTATGCTCTGAATGATAAGGGGGAATGTGACTTTTACCAGTATGACACAAAGGAGAGAACGCTGCAGCGCTTTCACAGTACAGGGATGGTGATACCATCTGAGCCTTCAGAAACTACCAGTGCAAAGGAGGAGCCGGGGAAAGTGGAGGAGCTTGAGGCAGAGATTATTAGACAGAAGCTTAATAATCAGATTGATACAAAAAATAAACTTATGATTATTATAGCGCTGGCTGTATTCTGTGTGGTGTTGATTATCGCAGTGATAGGATTGCTTTTTAAGCTGAAAGGGCAGGCAGATGACAGTACTTATGCAGAGGAAGAGGATATGGAGGATACAGATGTGCCAGAAGAACAGGAAGAGTTAGAAGAGCTAGAGGAACCAGAGGAGGTTTCCTATGTGGTAGAGAGTGCACAGGAGATGGTGAGAGAGGCAGCCGCTGCAGAAGAGCCGAGGAGAAGGAAGGAACCAGAACAGCCACCTGTCAGGCAGGCAGCAAAGCCTAAGCCAGAACCGGAGCCTGAGCCAGAAGATGATGACGATTTTCTGCTTGATCTGGATGACGATGATTTCACTTTCTTTGATTATGATGAAAAATAAGAATAGGGCTGCCGCTAAAATGGAGTATTTCCTCTTTGCGGCAGCCGCTTCTTTCTTTGGTTGACAAGAAGATTATGCTGCGTTATACTGAGTATTGTTATAAGAAAGGTATAACAGCTATAACTAAGGAGAGAATGTTATGTATGTGTCAATTGATTTTAATAGTGATGAGGCGATTTATTTACAGCTATGCAATCAGATTATTCTGGGGATTGCGATGGAGGAATTTCACGAGGGAGATGTGCTTCCCTCGGTCAGGCAGCTTGCAGATAATATCGGGATTAACATGCATACGGTGAATAAGGCGTATACTGTTTTAAAGCAGGAGGGATTTGTCAAGCTGGACAGGCGCAGAGGAGCCGTTATTTCTCTTGATGTAGATAAAATACATGCGGTGGAGGAGCTGCGAAGAAATTTGAGGCTGATGATTGCGAGGGCGATCTGCAAGAATATTAGCAGAGAAGAGGTGCATGAATTGATAGATCAGATTTTTATGGAATATCTGGGAGAATAGGAGGTAGTTGAAAATGCTTTGCGAGAAATGTCATGAGCGGGAAGCTACGATATTTTATACAGAAATAATAAATGGTGTAAAGAATGAGCATAGCCTTTGCAGCGAGTGTGCGAAAGATATGGAATTTGTCGATGAGTTGCCGTTTGCGGAGCTGCTTGCTGGTATTTTGGGCGCTTATGCAGTGGAGAGCGAGAAGAAAGAGGATACAATGGAGCAGGTGGTGTGTCCGACCTGTAAGTTATCCTACCGAGATTTTATCAGTCAGGGGGTACTTGGCTGTGAGGATTGTTATAATGTATTTGAGCCGCTGATAGAAGGTAATATAAAGAAGATACAGGGCAACAATATTCATACAGGAAAGAAGCCGCTCTACAATCACATGGCGGGGATGTCTGAACCACAGGCAGACTATTCGATAATAGAGGAGATACAGATTCTTAAGGAAAAGCTTAAGGAAGCTTTGAGGGAAGAGGATTATGAGGAGGCGGCAAGCCTTCGGGATGAGATAAGGGCACTGAGAGAGAGGGATGGGATAGATGCTTAAATGGTATGAGGAGACGGGGGATAATGAAGATATTGTTATCTCTAGCAGAGTGAGGCTTGCGAGGAACTTAAGTAAATATCCATTTCCGGTCAGATTGTCCAAGGCTCAGGCGAAGGGGCTTTTGGAGGAGCTGAAAGCCAAGCTTGCAGGGCTTGGTGGGGAGGATGAGCGAAGCTATCATTTTCTTTCTATGGATTCGATATCGGATACAGATAAGGTTGCGTTGACAGAGCGCCATCTGGTCAGCGAGACATTGATCACAAAGCAGGGACCTGCTGCCGCGATGGTGTCGGAGGATGAGTCCGTCAGCATTTTATTAAATGAAGAGGATCATCTGAGGATTCAAGCATTTGCAGGGGGGATGAATCTGGATAAGGCGTGGAAGCTTGCGGATAAGCTGGATGATGAGATCAATAAGAGCTTTTCCTATGCCTATCATGAAAAGCTTGGTTATCTTACCAGCTTTCCTACCAATGTGGGAACGGGACTCCGTGTGTCCTTTATGCTTCATCTGCCAGCGATTGCAGGTACAAAGCGGCTTGCTGGAATCGCTTCCGACATTGGGCGCTTTGGGGTGACAATACGCGGAAGCGAAGCAGGAAATCTGTACCAGATCTATAATCAAAAGACACTTGGACAGACGGAGCAGGAGATCATGCAGAATTTAACCACAATCGCATATCAGATTATCAAGCAGGAGAGAAAGCTGCGAAAAAAGATTACACAGGAAAATCCGATTGGGATAGAAGATACTGTATTTCGGTCGTATGGTGTGCTGAAATATTGTAAAACGTTGGCGATAGAGGAGGGGATGAATCTTCTATCAGATATTCAGTTTGGATTAAGCGGCGGGTTGCTTAAGCTTGACGGGCAGGAGAAGAAAAGTGTGTATCCTCTGATGATGGGGATTCAGCCCGCCCATTTGCAAAGGCTTGCCGGCAAGCCTTTGGATAATGTGAAGAGAGATAGATGCCGGGCAGATTATATTAGAGAACATCTGCCGGAGTTGATAATATAGGAGGAGTTACATGCAAAATCGATTTACCAAAAAAGCGAATGAGGCGCTGCTTGCCGCGCGGGAGGTATCTGGTGAGCTGGGCCATGGCTATATCGGCACAGAGCATATTCTTGTCGGCCTTCTGAGAGCTGGCGGCTGTCTGGCAGCAGCCGTTCTCAATAATCATGGTGTGACGGAGGATAAGGTACGTGATCTGATGGAGCAGTTGATTGCACCATCAGGGGGTACTGCGATGGAGGAGCCAGAGGGATATACGCCAAGGGCAAACCGTATTTTGGAGGCATCAGTCAGGGAAGCTGTGCGCTTTAAGGCGGCATTGATCGGCACAGAGCATATTTTGATCGCGATGATTAAGGAGACAGACTCAATTGCGGCAAGGCTGCTCAATACACTTGGGGTGAATGTGCAAAAGCTTTATGTGGATATTCTTCTGGCTATGGGAGAGGACGGGAATCTCTACAGAGAGGATTTCCAAAATGGAAGACCAAGAAATCGAAATGGGCGTTCTTCCACTCCCACTCTGGATCAGTACAGCAGAGATCTGACTGCACTGGCACGGGAAGGAAAGCTTGATCCAGTGATAGGGCGCGGCAGAGAGATCCAGAGAGTGATCCAGATCTTAAGCAGACGAACAAAGAATAATCCATGTCTGATCGGTGAGCCGGGAGTGGGAAAAACAGCGATTGCAGAAGGATTGGCAAGTCGTATTGTGGAAGGCAATATCCCGGAGACAATCAAGGACAGGCGTGTGCTCACATTGGATCTGTCGGGCATGGTGGCAGGTTCAAAGTACAGAGGAGAATTTGAGGAGAGAATTAAGAGAGTATTGTCCGAGGTAAAGGCAGATGGAAGAGTGCTACTGTTTTTGGATGAGCTGCATACCATTATCGGAGCGGGTGGTGCGGAGGGCGCGATCGATGCCTCCAATATTTTAAAGCCATCGCTTGCGAGAGGGGAGATTCAGCTGATCGGTGCAACTACCATTGAGGAATACAGAAAATATATAGAGAAAGATGCCGCTCTAGAGCGCCGTTTTCAGCCTGTTGTGGTGGATGAGCCGTCCGAGGAGGAGACCGTTGAGATTTTAAAGGGTCTGCGCGGCAGTTATGAGAAGCATCATGGAGTGAAAATTACAGATGATGCTCTTGTGGCAGCGGCAAAGCTGTCCAAAAGATACATCAATGACAGATTTTTGCCAGATAAGGCGATCGATCTGATCGATGAGGCTTCCTCCAAGGTGCGGTTGGGTGTTTTTTCTTCTCCTAAGGAGCTAAAGGCGATTGAGGAGGAGATAGCAAAGCTTGGCGAGGAGAAGGAGCAGGCAATTATACAGGAAGAATATGAGCGTGCTGGTGAGATCAAGAAAAAGCAGGAGAAGAAGGAGGAGAAGAAACAGAAGATCCTTGTAAAGTGGGAGAAGGAGAAAGCATCCTTAAAGCTTCGAGTGGATGAGGCACAGATTGCGGAGGTGGTTTCAGACTGGACAAAGATACCAGTGAAAAAGCTGGAGCAGGAGGAGGCCGAGCGCTTAAAGACCTTGGAGACCATACTTCACAAGCGCGTGGTGGGGCAGGAGGAGGCCGTCACTGCCGTGTCGAGAGCGATACGAAGAGGTCGTGTAGGGCTAAAGGATCCAAATCGTCCGATCGGTTCATTTCTCTTTCTTGGTCCTACTGGTGTAGGAAAGACAGAGTTGTCCAAAGCTCTTGCCGAGGCAATGTTTGGAACGGAGAGCTCCGTGATCCGCGTGGATATGTCAGAATATATGGAAAAGCACAGTGTGAGCAAGCTTATTGGATCGCCGCCCGGCTATGTGGGATACGAGGAGGGCGGACAGCTCAGTGAAAAGGTGAGGAGAAATCCATATTCTGTTATCCTGTTTGACGAGGTGGAAAAGGCACATCCCGATGTATTCAATATCTTGCTTCAGGTTCTGGATGATGGACATATCACGGATGCGCAGGGACGGCGGATCGATTTTAAAAATACGGTTCTGATTATGACATCCAATGCAGGAGCAGAAAATATAATTTCGCCAAAGCGTTTGGGTTTTGGTGGCAATGAAAGCGAAAAGGAAAGTTACAATCATATGAAGTCCAAGGTGATGGATGAGGTAAAGAAGCTCTTTAAGCCAGAATTTTTAAATCGAATTGATGAGATTATTGTGTTCCACGCGTTGAATAAGGAACATATTCATAGCATTGTCCTGATTATGTTAGATAGCTTGGCAAGACGAATCAAGACACAGATGAATATTGCGATAGAGGTGGATGAGGCGGCGAGGGAATATATTGTCGAGCAGGGATATGATGAAAAGTATGGTGCTCGCCCGCTTCGCAGGGCAATTCAAAGCAAGGTGGAGGATGCGCTGGCGGAGAGATTGTTAGAGGGTAAAGTAAAAGCAGGCGATCATGTGGCGGTGACAAAGGGGGAGAAGGAGCTAGAATTTTGTGTTGGCACGAGTGAGAGGGCAATAGATTCTTCTGTCCGACAGGGTGATTGACAAAGATTATACAGGTATATTATAATGGATGTACAAGAGATTTCTGCAAGACAGGATAAGTAGGTATAAAAAATCAGGAGGGCAAAAGAATGTCGGTAGTAAGCGAATTGATAAGAAAAGAAGCAGATGGAACCATAAGCTTTGGCAACTATTCTCTGGAAAAGAAATCGAAGGTGGAGGATTATGAACATAACGGGGATTTGTATAAGGTTAAGACCTTTAAGGAGATAACGAAGCTTGAGAGAAATGGGATGTTTGTCTATGAGTCAGTTCCGGGGACTTCTGTGAGGAATCTTAAAGTTACCGACAATGGTATGGAGTTTTTGGTGGAGGGTACAACGGATTCTCAGATAACGGTGGAGTTGGAGCCAGAGAGTGAGTATGAGACATTGATTGATGAAAAGAGCGCTGGAAGGATGAAGACAAATCTAGGCGGAAAGCTGGTTCTAAGCGTTGAGCTGGGCAGCGGAAATGCAGCGCAGGTAAGGATAGTAAAGCTTTCATAGAAAGCAGATGCTCCCTGCAATATCTTCTCGTATATAGATGGAGGATATGCTGGGAGCATTCTTATGTTCGGGAGAAGTTCTCCTATATTGAATCTATTGGAGGAAATATGGCAAAGGGAAAAACAGTTGCTTTTTTTTGTCAGGAATGTGGCTATGAGTCGGCAAAATGGTTAGGACAGTGTCCTTCTTGCAAGGCATGGAATACTTTGGTGGAGGAGCCGGTGGCATCTGCGAAAACGGCAAGATCAGCACCTACAAAGCGGTTTAGGAACACAGCAGAACCTTGCAGGCTGTCGGAGATCACAGCGGGTGAGGAGGAGAGAATTTCCACAGGTCTGGCAGAGCTTGACAGAGTGCTGGGAGGAGGAATTGTGCCGGGCTCTTTGATATTGGTGGGAGGTGATCCGGGAATTGGAAAATCCACACTTTTGCTCCAGATATGTCACACACTGGCGGATGGAAGAAAGGTAATTTACATATCGGGAGAGGAATCTTTAAAGCAGATAAAACTTCGCGCGGATCGTCTGGGAAGCTTCCCAAAGGAATTGCTGTTAATGTGTGAGACAAGCTTGGAATCTATTGAGGCAGCTATAGAAAAGGAAAAACCATCCATCGTGATTATTGATTCCATTCAGACCATGTACAAGGAGGAGGTGTCTTCTGCACCGGGCAGTGTCAGTCAGGTGAGGGAGTCCACAGGGGCGCTGATGCAGATTGCCAAAGGGCTTGGGGTATCCGTTTTTATCGTTGGTCATGTGACAAAAGAGGGAGTGGTGGCTGGCCCCAGAGTGCTGGAGCATATGGTTGACACAGTTCTATACTTTGAAGGAGACCGCTATGCGGCATATAGAATCTTGCGCGCTGTCAAAAACCGATTTGGCTCGACAAATGAGATAGGAGTATTTGAGATGAGGGAGAAGGGGCTTATCGAGGTAAAAAACCCTTCTGAATATATGCTTAATGGGAAGCCGCAGGGTGCCTCCGGCTCTGTTGTAACCTGTTCCATGGAGGGAAGCCGTCCAATTCTGCTTGAGGTTCAGGCACTGGTGTGCAGGACAAATTTTGGTATGCCAAGAAGAACAGCAGCAGGAACTGATTATAATAGAGTGAATTTATTGATGGCAGTGCTGGAAAAAAGAGCAGGTGTGCGGCTTTCAGACTGTGATGCGTATGTAAATATCGCGGGCGGAATGAAGATGAATGAGCCTTCCTTGGATCTGGGGATTGTTATGGCTTTGGTGTCAAGCTATCGGGATAAGGCGGTTGATGAGGAAACCATTGTATTTGGGGAGGTGGGCTTGTCAGGTGAAGTGCGCGGCGTGAGCATGACAAAGCAGCGAATATTAGAAGCTAAGAAATTAGGATTTCGAAAATGCATATTGCCGAAAACGTCGATGGATGGGCTTGAAAATGTGAAAGGGATATCATTGTTAGGTGTGGCAGGTGTGCGGGAGGCAATAGCACTGCTTTGAGTAAAAAGGAGTTTTTTGAAAAGGGTGCGCCAAGAGAATTGTCCATGATCCTCCGCCTTCCTGTTTAATTTTAGTGAAAAATGTTGATCCATAATGGATGATACAAATGATGCAATATGTTTCAATAAGATGTTTTTCAAGGGTTGTGTCCACTATTTTTCACTGAGCAGGAGCAGAGTGGCGGAGGAAATAGAAGAATGGACTATGTGGTTTTTTCTTGTAAATGTCTATAGTTATTGTTCTTTTGTCTATAGTATAGTTTTTATAAAAGATGATTTGGATGTATCAAGAGGGGATTATTAAAAAATTTTTCTTTAAATGTATAAATTTACTATATCAGGGCATGATACAATTATGCACGGAGGATTGCTTATCGAGAAGATATCGTTAGGTTAAGTGTTTAAATATAGTACAGAACAAGCGTGTTTTATATATTTAAAAGTTGTGAACCGCTCATCTTCTATAGTCTATTTGATTCCTGTTTCATAGACCTTGTAATCTACTAATCGTTCATGTCAAAGCAGTTTACAGCGATAACACGCGTTGGCATATGTTGTGACAAACGTTATTTTGTGGGTTTGACCCATCGCCAAATGCGAATGAGATTGTGTTCAAAATCTTTCAAATTATGAAATGCAAAAAATTTGAAAAAAAATGTAAAAACCTGTTGACAAACGAAAAATGAAGTGCTA
>CAJUOO010000078.1 GCA_910588535.1 uncultured Lachnospiraceae bacterium
AAGCGCCGGCGTTTTTCAATAGGTTCCTTGAGAACCACAGGCAGTTCGCCGGACTATTTTATCAGAAAGGCAAAACACACGCAAAATTAAACTAATATTCTGCTCATAATCCTACTTGTATTAATTTATAGAAGAAATAAAACCAGAAAAACACCTATTCTACAAAAAATTATAAGATTATTTAAGGTAACACATGTTTATATATCTTGATCTTATTTTCGTTCTATGATATATTGTTCAAATACAAGAAAGGAGCATAGTTATGGACGGCAAATTAAGAAATATGACATCTATATACATTACAAGTGAAGACAACATGTTACTGCTTTTCAGGCAGGGAAGCCGCGTGGCAAATAATGTATGGGTTAGCTCAGCAGGAGGTCATTTTGAAAACTTTGAATTAAATGACGCGAAGGCATGTGTACTTAGAGAATTAAAGGAAGAATTAAACTTAGATAACAATGACATTAAAAATCTATCTCTACAATATATTACCTTGAGAAGAACAAAAGGAGAAATTAGACAGAATTACTATTTTTTTGCAGAATTAAATGATAATAAAGACAAACACATTGTATCAAATGAAGGCATCAGCAGATGGTTTCCGTATTCAGAATTATACAGTCTAGAAATGCCCTATACTGCTAAATATGTTATAGAGCACTATTTAAAAATTGGTCACAGAACAGATGAAATTTATGTAGGTGTCGCGGACGGTGAAGCAATATCTTTCACAAAATTGCCAGAATTTTAATATCAGCATAAACGTCCAAATCAATTTTCCACATAAGATTCTTCTGTTAATCTCTTCTCGGATTCTTTCATCCAATTAGAATTACCTATGATTCTTAGTTTATTGAAAAATAAATACACACGGTTGTGAATCATACAATACACCTAAACAACGTCTTTCACACATGCTATCCACTATATTTTTCACTAAACAAAGTGATAATGAACCATAGGCAATTCTTTGTGTAACCCATTTTATAATCATTTTATTAATCTTGCTGACAGAACATAGTAATATACCTTAAGGTGTGTCAGAGAGCAATGCCAAAAATTCCTCTTCTGTCAGCACCGCAATTCCCAGCTCCTGTGCTTTTGTCAGTTTACTCCCCGCTGCCTCTCCCGCAAGTACATAGCTGGTTTTCTTTGAGACACTTCCTGACACCTTTCCACCATTTTTCTCAATGAGCCCTTGTGCCTCGCTCCTTCCCATAGTGGGTAGTGTTCCGGTAACTACAAAGGTGAGCCCGGCGAATTTTTCTCCATGTTCTTCCTCAAAAGCCTCCATGCGGACGCCTGCCTCTTTCAGCTTCTTTAGAATCTCCACATTCTTTTCTTCTCGAAAATAATGAAACAGCCCTTCCGACGTCACTTCTCCTATATCTGGCACTGCGACAAGATCCTCCAAGGTCGCACCTGCTAGTGCATCCATACTTTTAAAATAATGCATGAGATCCTTTGCCGCTGCCTTTCCAATATTCCGTATCCCAAGGCCAGTAAGAAGACGATATGGCTCATTGTCCTTTGAGGCTTCTATCATATCAAGAAGCTTTGTGGTATTTTTCTCCTTGCCGATAATCCCCTTATCTATTAACTCTGCCTTATGATCCTTCAAAGTGTAAATGTCAGCTATAGTGCGAAGGTATCCCTCGTCAATCAATGCCTCCACATACGCTGCGCCAAAACCCTTGATATCCATGGCATCTCTTCCGACAAAATTTATAATATGATTGAGAAGCTGTGCCGGGCAGTTGCTTCCACTGCATCGTATATCTGCAGTATTCTCCTCCCTCACAGCAGGAGCTCCGCACACAGGACAAACTGGCGATATCTGAAATCGAACGGCTCCCTCCGGGCGCTTTTCCTTTTTTACCGATCGGATCTTTGGTATAATCTCGCCTGATTTATATACCATAATGGTATCTCCTATGCAAATATCTAACTCATCAATAAAATCCTGATTATGCAGTGTGGCACGCTCCACCTTTGTGCCGCATAATTGAACTGGCTCAAAGATCGCAGTGGGTGTGATCCTTCCAGTTCTTCCGACAGAGAGCTCGATATCCAAAAGCTTTGTCTCTTTCTCCTCTGGCGGATATTTATATGCGACCGCCCACTTTGGAACCTTTGAGGTATTGCCAAGCTTCTCTCTGTCAGAAAGGTTGTCAACCTTCACCACAGCTCCGTCAATATCAAATGGCAGGCTTCCGCGCATACTACCAATCCGCGTGATAGCATCCCACACTTCCTCCTCTGTGCTGCACACCATGTGATCCACCACAGGGAGCCCCTGTTCCTTCAACCAGTCAAGTGACTGTGAATGACTCTCAAATTCCTTTCCCGTCACAGCCTGAACATTAAAGATTAGAATCGAGAGCCCTCTCTCCTTCACCACAGATGAATCGAGCTGTCTCAATGTGCCGGCCGCGCAGTTTCTCGGATTGGCAAAAGTCTTTTTCTCCATCAACTCCTGCATCTCGTTTGTGTGCTCAAAATCCTTTTTCGTCATATAGACTTCACCCCGCACCTCAAGATAAGGAAGTTTCTCCTTAAGCTTTGCCTTTCCGTTGCGGATCACTCTGGCATTTTCTGTCACATCCTCGCCAATCAGCCCATCTCCTCTGGTAATTCCATGTGAAAGCTCGCCGTCAACATAGCGCAAGGCAAGGGACAGACCATCGATCTTATATTCTACCGTAAAATATGGAGATTCCAGCTCCTCCTTCATCTTGCCGACAAACTCCACAACCTCTTCCTTAGAAAACACATCCTGCAAAGAGAGCATCGGCACATCATGAGAGATCAGCACACCTGCCTCCCTCTTTGCCTTTCCTCCTACCTTCTGTGTGGGAGAATCCTTTGAAATAAGCGTGGGAAACTCCGCCTCCAATGCTCTTAATTCCCTTGTCAGCAAATCATATTCATAATCACTGATCTCTGGCTGATCCTGATTATAATATAGATTATTGTGATACTCAATCTCTGCGCGCAGCGCTTTCACTCTCTCGCTGGCCTCTTTCTTATTCATTCTGCATCTCCCCTTTCACCTGCCTGTAAAGCTCTCGTATCTCCTCCTCAGTAAGCACTCGATATGCACCGACCGGAAGCTCCCCAAGGCAGATATTCATAATTCTCACTCTGCTAAGCTTTTCCACCCTGTAGCCAAGATATTCACACATTCTGCGTATCTGCCTGTTCAGACCCTGCGTCAAAATAATACGAAAAGTTCTCTTTCCCTCCTTCTTAATCTTACAAGGTCTTGTCACAGTGTCAAGAATCGGCACACCTTTTTGCATCGCCGCTAAAAATTCTGGTGTGACAGGCTTGTTTACTGTGACAACATATTCCTTCTCATGGTAGTTAGAAGCCTTTAAAATTTTATTGACTATCTCTCCCTGATTGGTCATCAAAATAAGGCCCTCTGAATTTTTATCCAGACGGCCAACAGGATAGATTCTCTTTGGATAATGGATAAAGTCAACAATATTTTGCTCCTTAAAGCGATCTGTGGTGGTACAGACAACCCCAGCCGGCTTATTCACCGCCAGAATTATCTTCTCCTTCTCATAACCCACCACTCTTCCATCCACCACAATCCTCTGGGAAGGAAGCACACGCATCCCTTGCACTGCGCGCACTCCATCCACCATGATCCTGCCCTGCTCCACCATGCGATCTGCTTCTCTGCGAGAACAAAAGCCCGCATCACTCAGATATTTATTCAGCCGCACTGGTTCCTGTTCCACTTCCATAACACTCTCTGTCCCCTCCTGCTACTATGTATGATTACTCTGCCGCAACTTCTGGCTCCGTCTCCTCAACAGTTTCTGGCTCGCTCTCCACTGCTCCCCAAAGTATATCATAAACTCCCTTTAGCGCCTCATCGCTCTCACATGCCTGTGTAAGCTGTTCATTTACCGATTGAATCAAAGCGGTGACATCCTCATCCTGCGACGCCTCCTCAAGATATACGCTGACCTCATCCTCGATAGCGCCATTATAGATATAGACCCCTTCTTCTCCTGTGCACACATAAGCCTTAAACATACTTGGGGCACCTGTCTCTATATTTTCATACTTGGTCTCATAATATACCCAGACCACATAAGTGCCATCTAAAAGCCCCGGCTTTGTATAACATGCGACATTCTGATAATCCTCCACTCTTCGGAATGACTCAGAATCTGGGATTCCCATATCATACTCCAGCCCTTCCATAGTATAGCCATCAATAGGGCTGACAATCTGCTTTAATTCCTCTACATCACAGTTAAGCTTTGCTTTAAAATACCGCACCATCAGATCCTGAATCTCTGGATATGCATCCTTTCTAAGTGACATAGGATCCACTGTTTCTGTCTCCGGCATAGTCTGAGAAGTGCTTTGCATCTGCGCATAAGACTCTGTGCTCTCCGTCTCTCCCTTTCCCTTCTTGTCATTGCCGTTGTTTGGATTCCCAAGCAAAGTAAAAGCAAGAATACAGAATATCAAGAGAATAGGGATCGCTGACGCCATCATTATCCCATAATTCTCAAGCATTTCTTTTATTTTTTTATTCCTTCTGTCTTTCATCCCAATCCTCATTTCTGCGCTGCTTTCTGCGCATAAAGCAACTTTGTGACAAGCAACGCACAGACACAAATTGCTGGGGCTGTCTCATAAAAAAACAGATACAAGTTATCGTAAAATAGGACTGCATTTTATACTATATCTTGTACAGGTAACGCTTATCGCGACAGCTCCAAATGGCTTTATTTCCTTCTTAGTACATAAACAAAATTTTATCTCCTCTTGTTATAATACACCCTATTCTAACAAATATGACACAAAAAAGCAACTCAACTTTTTCTTAAAAATAGTTGCAATTTCTTCCAAAGTGTGATATCGTAACTCTTAGTTCGTATATTCTTTGGCATTTCGCTAAGTTTCCCGGAGGACAGAACAAATTCAGAAAGGATAATCTATTGAATTACGAAGAATTTATAGAATATGTTAGAACTTATCTCACCTCCCGCTTTGAGCCGGACACCAGCATCTTGATTCATCAGGTGCTAAAAAATAACAATACACAATTAGATGGCATCTCTGTTTTAAAAAAGGATCAAACCATTTCCCCCACCTTATATCTCAATGATTTTTATCAGGAATATCTGTACGGCACACCGTTGGAGGATCTGCTGGATGATTTGTATCACTGTTTTCTTCATCCATATACTTCCTTTACATTCTCCGCTACAGAATTTAAAAATTTTAATCTGATGAAGGATCGGATCGTCTACAGACTCATCAATTATTCCAAAAATCAGGCACTTCTTGCCGATATTCCACACCGAAAATTTTTAGATCTGGCTATTGTATACTACCTGCTGCTTCACTCCAGCGATACAGGCAATGCGTGTATTATTATTCGCAATGAACATATGTCTTTCTGGAATGTAGAGCCAGATACACTTCACCAACATGCAGAGAAAAATACACCTCTCCTTCTTCCAGCCAAGGTGCAGAAAATGGATGAGATTATTCACTCTTTCCTCTCGCTTAATCCAGAATCAGAGGATCGAGAGCTGTTTGGAAGCTTCGAGGAGGAACCTTCCAGTCCACCGCTCTATGTGCTGACCAACCAGAGTCATCTAAACGGAGCCTCCGTTCTTCTCTACAAAAATCTTCTAAAAGAATTATCTGATACGATCGATGAAAGTTTCTATATTCTCCCCAGCAGCATACATGAAATTATTCTGGTGCCCTCCGGGAGCAGTCTATCAAAAACCAACCTTAATCTAATGGTTCAGGACGTCAACCAAAAAGAGGTATCTCCCATGGAGCGCCTATCTGACCATGTTTACTTCTATAATCGCCTCACGCGAGCTATCACTATGTAACCCCAAAATATAGTATAGAATTATCTGCACCTCCGAATATACGAACAATACAAGATATCTAATTAATCGAGAAAGAAGAACGATTATTTTCCCAGCTCGCCGCGCGGAGCTTTCCTTACTTGCCCCTGCGCAATCGAGTACTCCTGCGCAACCCGTGCGCCGCTGTAGCGGTTTCTTTCCTCTGCATGGGGCTGCGCATAAAAAGAAGGCTGTGACAACATTGCCGTCACAGCCTACTATTGTTTTATTTAGTTGTCCAAAAGCTTGTTCTCATTATTCCAGCTATACAATTTGCGGAGCTCTGCACCAACCACCTCGGAAGGATGCTGTGCCGCTCTTCTTCGCATTGCTTGGAAATGAGGCGCATTGATCTGATTCTCCAGCAGCCAGTTCTTCGCAAAAGTTCCATCCTGAATATCGGTCAAAACCTGCTTCATCGCCTTCTTGGTATCCTCAGTAATAATCTTCGGGCCAGTGATATAATCACCAAATTCTGCTGTGTTGGAGATAGAATATCTCATTCCAGCAAATCCACTTTGGAAAATCAAGTCAACAATCAACTTCATCTCATGGATACATTCAAAATAAGCACTCTCAGGCTCATAACCTGCCTCCACCAGCGTCTCAAAACCTGCCTGCATCAGTGCGCAGACACCACCGCAGAGCACTGCCTGCTCGCCAAAAAGATCGGTCTCTGTCTCCTCGCGGAAAGTAGTCTGAAGCACACCAGCCCTTGCCCCGCCGATCGCAAGTGCATATGCCAATGCAAGATCATATGCCTTTCCGGTCGCATCCTGATGTACAGCGATAAGACAAGGAACACCCTTTCCTTCCTGATACTGGCTTCTCACTGTATGTCCGGGACCCTTTGGCGCGATCATTGTTACATCCACATCTTTTGGCGGAATAATCTGACCAAAATGAATCGCAAATCCATGTGCAAACATCAACATATTGCCCGCCTCAAGATTAGGCTCAATGGACTCCTTGTACATCTTAGCCTGCTTCTCATCATTGATAAGAACCATAATAATATCAGCTCGCTTTGCTGCCTCGGCTGCGGTATATACCTCAAAGCCCTGCTGCTCTGCTCTCGCCCATGACTTGCTGCCCTCATAAAGACCGATAATCACATGACAGCCAGACTCCTTTGCATTGAGCGCATGTGCATGCCCCTGACTTCCATAACCAATTACTGCGATTGTCTTACCCTCCAAAAGAGAAAGATTACAATCCTCCTGATAATAAATCTTTGCCATTTCTATTTCTCCTCCACATATTTAGTATGTAAACATTGCGTTATGCAAAAATGTATAACCAAACTTACTGCTCACAGGCACCTCGAATAAGCCCTGTGATGCCTGTCCTGACTAACTGGCGGATCTCAAATCCCTCCAGAAGGCTGGTAAATGCATCCAGCTTAATCTGGTTTCCCGTAAGTTCCACCATCATGGAATCGGGAGCCACATCCACAATTTTCGCGCGGAAAATATCAGCAATTGATATCACCTGCTGTCTTTCCTCTGCCTTCACTCCCACCTTCACCAAAATCAGCTCTCTGCACACAGACTCATTGTCCTTGAGCACCTCGATGCCTTTCACATCAACCAGCTTGCCCACCTGCTTCTGAATCTGCTCCAAAATCTCATCATCACCGGAGGCAACCACTGTCATACGGGAAAACTTAGGATTCTCCGTCACCCCAACTGTAAGACTGTCAATATTGTACCCTCTTCTGCTGAACAAACCAGCCACGCGGCTTAACACACCAGATGTATTCTCAACTAAAATCGATAATGATACTTTACTCATACTAAAATACCCCTTCCCGCACTTTAATCCTTTATCTGCTAAAAGTTATTATAGAGACATTTAGAAAATTTGTCAAGACAAGGAAATTGGAAAATCAAAATAATACAAGATTTACCCCACCAGTCTCTCTACCAGCTTTACGGCATCCGCTGCATCTTTTGAATATCCATCTGCCCCGATCTCCTTTGCAAAGCTTTCTGTTATCACAGCCCCACCGATTATAATCTTAGCTGTACAGCCTCTCTCCTTTGCGTACTCCACCACATGTTTCATCTCCATCATCGTGGTAGTCATAAGCGCAGATAGACCTATAATTGCTGCATTTTCTTGAATCGCAGTCTCCACAATCGTTTCCTTTGGGACATCCTTTCCAAGATCGATCATATGGTATCCATAATTTTTAAGCATCAAAACCACAAGATTCTTTCCTATATCATGTATATCCCCCTGAACGGTAGCAAATACAATGGTCGGCAGCGCCTTGCCATCCTCGCGCTTCTCAAGCATTGGCTCCAGATACTCTATCGCGCGCTTCATCGTCTCCGCGGCGGAGATAAGCTGCGGAAGAAAATAAATCTTCTGATCAAATAACTTGCCAACTTCATTGATGGCAGGTATTAAAATATCATTAATTATGCTTCCTGCGCTCTGCCCCTCATCTATCAGCTCCTTGGCGTGCGCCACAACACTGTCCCGATTTCCCTTCATCACATCCTCATAGATCTTCGGATGCGCTTTTTTCTTCTCCTGCGATTTTTCCGGCTCTTTTTGTGCATTGTCAGAAAGACTATTTATTTTATTAATATAGCGGATGTCCGCACCCTTTTTGTTCAGCAAAAGATCGGCTGCAAAGGCGGATTTTACAAGCAGCTCCTGCGAGGGATTTGCAATCGCCATTGTAAGCCCTGCCTGAATTGCCATCGTCAGAAAGGCGGCATTGATTGACGGGCGATCCGGCAGCCCAAAGGATATATTGGATAGTCCCGTGATGGTCGCCACCCCAAGCTCTTCTTTACAATATCGAATGGTATCCAAGGTATCTCTCGCTGCATTGGGATTAGCCCCTATTGTGGCAACCAGCCCATCCACAATACAATCCTCCTTGCCAAGCCCACAGTCCTCCGCCATGTGAAGCAAGGTGTGAATGATCTCTTTTTTCTCTTCTATATTCTCCGGTAAACCTTTATCTGAGAGAGGCAGAAGAATAAACATTGCCCCATATTTTTTAGCTATTGGAAGAAGCTTTTGACATTTCTCTGCTTCTAGTGATATGGAATTGATCAATGCCCTCCCCGGATAGATTCGCAGTGCCGCCTCAATAATGTCCACGTGGCTGGAATCGATACAAAGAGGCAGACTGACGGAGCGTGATACCTCATACACTGCCTTTATCATCATCTCCTTCTCATCAATCCCATTCATTCCCATATTAATATCGAGAATGGATGCACCTTTCTCCTCCTGAGCGATAGCCATGTCTACCGCAAGCTCCATCTGCCCTCTGCGAAGCTCTTCCTGCAAAAGCTTCTTTCCGGTAGGATTGATGCGCTCTCCCACAATGAAAAATCTTCCATCCAGATCGATAGGCACAGTCCTTCTCTCAGAACAGAGTACTCTTTTCTTCTCTGTATTCTGTTCCACCACAGGCAGATCCTTGGTAAACTGTTTTGTCCTAGAAATATATTCTGGCGTTGTGCCGCAGCACCCACCAAGAATGGAAGCTCCAGCCTCCACAAGCTCCACCATATAACTTGCAAAGGTATCTGCATCCATATCATATATCGTATTTCCGTCTGAATCACATGTGGGAAGTCCTGCATTCGGCTTGACAATCAGAGGCACCGTGGCATATTCCCTCATCTCCTCAATAAAATCTCTTATCGTGTCAGGTCCCGCAGAACAATTAATTCCCACGGCATCTGCTCCCAAGCTTTGCAGCACAATCACGGCGGTCTTTGGATCTGTGCCATATAATGTCACGCCATCTTCCTTAAAGGTCAATGTCACCATAATCGGCAGATCACAGCTCTCCTTTGCCGCAAGAACGGCTGCTCTTGCTTCCTGAAGGCTCATCAAGGTCTCTGCCACAATCAAATCTGCCCCTGCTTCACAAAGACATCGAATCTGCTCCTTATATATCTCCACCAGCTCCTCAAAGGTCAATGCCCCCAAAGGATACAACTGTTCTCCCGTCATGGTGATATCTCCCGCCACCAGTGCACGCCCCGCGGCAGCTTCCTTTGAGAGCATTACCAGATCTTTATTTATCTGTTCCAAGCTGTTCTCTAGCCCATATTCTGCAAGCTTGATCCGATTTCCAGTAAAAGTGGGGGCATACAAGATATTCGTCCCCGCCTCCACATAGGCCCTCTGCAAATCAAGCATCACCTGTCTGTGCGTCCGTATCCATTCCTCCGGGCATACTCCCACCGGCATACCTGCCTTCTGCAAATTCGTGCCTGTTGCACCATCCAGATATACCACGCGATCCTTTACAAATTTACGAAATTCCTCTCTGTTCATTCCTTTCTGCCCCTTCCTGCATTAATTACGTTTCATTCTTTCCAGACACATAGAAACCAAATGCGCCCGATTAAACGGAAGCATAAAATAATATCCATCCACCATATCGCTTAATTTCCCCATAACCTCCGCGGCGATTGTCGCACCCACTCTCTCTCCCTCCTCTCTTGTCATCTCTGGCGAAAATGCATCGACCACCTTGTCTGGCACATGAATACCAGAGATCTCATTTTGGATAAAGAAAGCATTTCTTTTATTTACAAGCGGCATAATACCGCACAAAATCTTTGTGTCCACCTGATGCCGAATCTTAGCTATCCGCTCGATATCCTCGTCAGAAAAAATGGGTTGTGTCAAAAAATAAGAGGCTCCCGCCGCTATTTTTTTCCTCATTCGCTCTATTTCCACCTCAATATTTGCCCGCCCATGATTGAGTGCACCGCCATAATACATCCTCTCTTTCTCCCAGTGTTCCCTATTAAGCTCTCTTACAAACTCCATCAGACGAATAGAATTAAAATCAAACACACTGCTGATCTGTGCACGGTCACTTCCCGGAATTGGATCACCTGTCACAAGCAATAGATTTCGTATTCCATTTGCATATGCCCCCAAAAGCTGCGCGCGCATAGCGATCATATTCTTATCTCTACAGCTAATATGAGGCATCACAGGAATATCCACCTCCGATCGCACCTTCACGCTGGTCAGAATAGAATCCATGCGTGACCGCGCCATCGGAGAGTCCGCAAATGTCAGAAGATCTGCACCTGCCTCTTTCACAATACCTGCACAATCCAATATTTTCTCATATTTGGCATCATAAGGAGGATCCAGCTCCACCGCTATCACCTTCTGCCCACTCTCAAGCTTGCTGATAAATGAATTTTCTGCCCTCAAATCCTCCACTTCTCTCTGGTTCTCTTGACTGCTTACAACAAGCGGTACAGATTCCTTCTGTGAGTGCTCTCTTGGTCCCAGCTTCTTTATCATACAAGAAACCCGCTTGATATATTCGGGACTTGTCCCACAACAGCCTCCAATAATATCTACTCCAAGCTTTGCAAGATCCACAAGCCTGCTGGCAAAATACTGACTGTTATCCAGATAGACCGCCCTGTCCTTAATAAGCTGTGGATAACTGGAATTTGGCATTGCCATATAATATTTTCCCAAAGGCTTGTTGAGTTTTTTTAATATCTCAAGCATATGCCCAGATCCAATCCCACAATTAAACCCTACTGCCTTTATATTTTCAATCTCTGCCACCTGAGCCAACAGTCGATGCGCGCTGATCCCCGTGCGAGAATAGCCATAACGATTTAAGCAAAACTGCACCATCACAAAGGGCATTGCCATTTTCTTCTTCACCGCTTTCTCCTCAATATAAGAAACCAAGGCAGAAATATAGCTTACATCGGAAAAAGTTTCAAACAGGAAGATCTCTGCCCCACATTCTAAAAAGGCATCACACATCGCCATATAGTCCTCTAAAAGCTCCGCATGGCTGTCATATAGGCTCTCCGCAATCGGTCCAATATCTGCCGCGACATACACCTGTTCCGAAGATTCCTCCGCCGCCTCCCTCGCAAGCCGAAAGCCCTCCAGCAAAATCTGCCTTTGCTCCTCTCTCTCACACAAAAGCACCTGCTCATTCGCCGCAAAGGTATTCGTCCGTATCAAACGTGCGCCGGCATCGATATATTCCTTGTGAATCTGCTTTACCAGAGCAGGATTTTTAAGATTCGCCCACTCTACGGCCACTTCCTGTCCTTTTGTAAGCTGTGTATAATATGTCCCAAACGCTCCGTCTGTAAGCAGCCTATTCTGCTTTAGATATTCCTCTAATCCCATGCTTATCCCCTTATCTGTGACATCCGTATATTTATCCCGTTCATTTTATCATGGTCAAGATACTCTGTCAACGAAGGAACAGAGGGCTTCTATTAAAGATTTTTCTGTGCTATAATAAAGGGAAATGAATATAAGTGAGGAGGATTTTTATGACACCATCAGAATGTTTGAAAACCAGAAGAAGTATCAGACGCTTTACCACACAGGCCGTGCCACACGAGGTTCTCAAGGACATCGTAGAAACTGCTTCCTACTCTCCTTCATGGAAGCACACACAGATTGTACGATACATTGCGGTGGAGAATACTGCGCTGAAAACGAAGATCGCTGACGAATGTACCGATATGTACAAAAACAATGGGGAAATTATAAAAGGTGCTCCTATGCTGATCGCTGTCACCATGATAAAAAACCGGAGCGGCTATGAGCGCGACGGCTCTTTCTCTACGCCCAAAGGCACTGGCTGGCAGATGTACGATGCTGGGATCGCATCCATGGCGTTCTGCCTTGCGGCGTGGGAGAGAGGAATTGGGTCTGTGATCCTCGGTTTATTTGATGAAAAGAAGACGTCCTCTCTGCTTCAGATTTCAGAGGAAAGGGAACTTGCTGCGCTGATCGCCATAGGCTACCCTTACGAAATGCCGAATACTCCGAAACGCAAGACTGTAGAAGAATTGCTATCAATTCTTTCTGAATAGAACTGTAGAATGTACCAGACTCCACACTAGTGATTATTATGTTTTTCGCTAAGCACAAACAGGAATTCTGCTATATTTTTTGTATATGGAGCTCTTTTATCATTTTCGGAAGAGGTCCGTATAGTCCGACCGCTGTTTTCCTCCGTCACCCCGCTCCCGCTTAGTGAAAAACGTAACGGGTACTAAGCTCGTGAAAAACCTCGCTAACTCCCATCTGCCTGCTTCAGCAGGCGTACAAATCAGGACGTGAAATTTTATTTCACACTAGTACCGACGTTTTTCAATAGGTTCCTTGAGGAAAACAGCGGTCGGGCTATACTATTTTATTGAATTGTTCTTCTTCATATACTTGCCGCTCTATACATATTATACTTTTGTTTGTATTCATAGAAGAATGAAACTAGATAAGGATAAAAATTAAGTATGTGTTTAAGACGATACGGTTGGGATTATATATGTTGATCTTCTCACAATCGATAGGTTCAATTATTTTCCTTCTCGGAAAGTAAAGACACGACGTAGGATGTGCAGAAAAATTGTCCTGTGATAG
>CAJUOO010000079.1 GCA_910588535.1 uncultured Lachnospiraceae bacterium
GGAAAAAGAATGGCAGGATAAAATCGTCTTTGCAACACAGGAAGATATACCCAAGTGGATAGAACTGGTTCACCTTGTTATTGACGGATTTCCACACTTGGATGAGAAGCAATACCTTGAACAGTTGCAGGAGTATATCAACAATAAGCAGGCATTGATTTTGAAAGATTCTGATACGGCAATCGGGATTATGGCATTTCATGAGGTGACGGGAAGCATTGATTTCTTTGGAGTACACCCGCAATATCGGAAAAGAGAGGTAGCAAAGGCATTTTGTGAAAAGGCATTGTATGAACTTGCACGTTCGGCACAAATTAGTGTGACAACGTTCAGGAAGGGTGACAAGGCAGATACAGGTTATCGGGAGATATGGGGAAGTCTTGGCTCGCCATTGGTTGGTATTTTTGCGGAAACGGGAACTCCTGTTTATGAAATTGCACGAAATGGATTTTTGATTTTCCCCTTAAGCTTTCTATTTTGTGGGCTGAATATTTTTACCTCTGCTACATTTACAGCCTTATCAAATGGGAAGCTGTCAGCAATTTTATCATTCCTGCGGACTTTCGGACTGATTACAGTGTTGTTGCTTACATTGCCGAATGTTTTGGGCGTAACGGGTGTATGGTTTGCAGTACCGATAGCAGAGCTAATTACCATGATTGTAGCACTGATTTTTCTTTATCAGAACAGAGAAAAGTATCACTACACATAAAAAGAAGATTGTCATGCCATCCGGCGGTTAATAAAAACCGTTGTGTGGCGGCAAATATCATACATCAAAACAGAATACAAACAGTTAAACGGCGGTTTTGAAATAACAATCAAAGCTGCCGTTGTTTTTGTGTGACAGAATAGCTTTTATAGATATGACGGTATTGTGAGGTACTGTTATGTCTGTTCAAAAAAATTTACTTGACTTATAAAACTTACAAGTGTAATATTATTTGTAATGCTTATCATATTATCTGAAAAAGGAAGATGGTTATAAACGGGTGTGGAACGATTTTCTGATTTATCTGGGGCTATCTTCAACAGATAGAGAAAGGGTTTCTACCACGCAGGTAAAAAGGGAGAGGAGGATGCAGCAATATTGTTGAAAAAGAGAAAGACGTTCTGGAAAGCTGGTGTGGCAGAAAAGAATAGAATATTGCCTTTATTTATAGTGACTTGCATGGTTACTTTAGTAATGGCTGGATGCAACAGTGAATTATCAGAGTTATCGGAGAATAGAGAAACAGTGGTGGATTATGAAGTATATCCGTCAAGTGAAGATGGTTTTGATAATGCAGAGAACATAGCGGCAGTTTACCGCGATATTTATGATGAAGCGGTAGAAACAAATACTTTGGGCAGTCTGGAAACGCTGCAGCGTATTGTTGCAAGGCTTGGTGAAAATGGTTATGTAGCCGTTGACAGCGAAAATCAGGTTGATATGGCAGGAGCAGAGCAGGTAATAGAGTTTTGTAAAGCGGTAGATGAAATGAAAAGAGCAACGCTGACAATTATAGTGATTAAAGAATTTGGCTTTCGGAAATTTGATTTGGAAACGGAGAGCGGCAACGTAATGATTGTCAGAGGGTATTACCAATATGATAAAAACGGATGCCCTCAGAATAGAAATACGGTAAGTTATCCGGCTGATATATGGCAATATACAGAGGAAGGGTATCTACTCTTTGAAGGAAGTTATTTCTCGAATGAAAACTATGTGCTTACATTAAGTGCTGCACCAGAGCATACTGCATTGCGGGTATTGCCGTTAGATGAAAAATGCAGGGAGTTGAACCGGAAGTATGTCTTGCCAGTCGGTTATGGACAGAATAATATTTTTCTCACGGATTGGCATGAAGAAGAGGTTGGAGAATTGGATTTTTATGATATATTTGACAATTTTTATCCAATTTTATATGGGCAGTCCATTCCTTATGTTGCAGACGAAAATTTGGCGGCCGGAGCGGTTTATCAGATACCAGAAGAAATATTTGAGAATGTCATTATGACATATTTTAATGTAAATAAGGAAGCACTTCGGAGGGAAACAACATATATTCCAGAAAAGGCAGCTTATGAATATAGACCAAGAGGATTTTATGAAGTCGAATATTCCGATATTCCATATCCAGAAGTAGTAGATTATACAGAAAATCAGGATGGAACAATCACACTTATTGTCAATGCAGTATATTCGAATGGCAATACTTCTGTGGCGTATTCGCACAGGACAGTGATCCGCCCACTGGATGGGGACTGCTTTCAGTATGTATCAAATCAGATGACCTTTTTGGAAGATGAACATGATATCTGGTGGCATTCCGATCGTCTGACAAAGGAAGAATGGCTTGAGATATATGGAGGAATAGAATAGTGGAAGAAGAATAATGGCTTATAAAAAGTATGGTTCTTTTATTGTGCTGATGGTAATGATTGTTATTTATAAAATAGATGATGAAAAGGGGCGGGAATATGGACATCAATGCTGCGGAAAGTTACTTGAAAAAGAATGAAAAAAAATTACTTGTAGGAGGAAAAAGCGGAGCTCAGGTGTATGATATTGGTGGGGAATATGTTTTAAAACAAATATACAGGGCAGAGTATGGAAATGATGAGCGATATGAGACTTACCGAAAGGAAGCTTGGTGGTATGCTGCTGGAGGGGCAGGTCTTGATTGTCTGCCAGAGGTACTTGACCTAAGAAGCACAGATGAAGAAATTTCAATTTTGATGAAACGTTATCAGGTGCTTTCACGGCGGGAAATTAATACGAAGTTGCTGGAGAAAATAATGATAGCCCTTGCAACGGTACATGCCTCGGAGATTCCGCCACTTTTAAAGCAGAAACAACATACGGTGGAACCTCTTTTGGAGGAACAGATCAGATTTTCTGTAGAAGGTTGGCGTACAGTACTGGATGAACATCCCGGTGTTTTTGATGGAGCCCCACTGGAGCGTATTGCCGGAGAAATTAATCAGATTATTTCTTGGCATGGTTCAGAGGAGACAGTGCTGAGTCATGGTGATTTTCATTGGGATAACTTGCTTATGGACAATCAGGGCAGAATTATCATCTGTGACTGGCAGGGTGTGGAAGCTGGAGCAGTATCAGGTGATCTGAGCTTTTTCTTTGGGAGATTGCGGGGGGACGGAATACAGATGAAAGAGCAGGAGGTTGTTGAAGCCTATGGGCGGGAGATAAGACGGCTTTCCGGGAAAAGGGTTAGATGGGAGGAAATCTGTAGACATATCCGGGCGAGTAATGTGATCACTTCCTTTACATGCTGGCACCAATATCTGCATGGGAGCAGTGAGGGAAAAGTCAGGGAGATCTTTGAAAAAATGGTGGCAGACAGTGAGGGCATCGGGTGAGAATTCCGCAGCACATGTTTTAGAGGAGAACAGTGGAAATAGTTGTTAGTTTGTGTGGATTTGTTATAATAAATGCGTGGCAACATAGTGGCAATAGAAAATTAGCAAGATATAATCAATCATGTAATTGAAGTAAAAACAGGCGTGCAGTTGCATAAAACTGAAATAAATATAGTTAAGAACAACAAAGAACACGCCGAGAAACATTGAGTACTGCTAGTTTGTATGCTATGATGTTTTCATATATGTGAAGATAGAATGATCTGGCAAATATGTAGTTATACGTGAAAGGGTGCTAGTATATGAAAGGTTTATGGTATCGCTCTCCTGCAAAGGAGTGGGAGCAGGCGCTTCCGCTTGGGAATGGCAGGATGGGGGCAATGATTTATGGTGGTATAGATAGGGAGCATCTTCAGGTGAATGAGGAAAGTATCTGGTATGGCAGCAGGCGCAGCAGAGAGAATGAGGATTCGTTCGCAAATCTGCCGAGAATACGTAGCCTTTTGTTTGATGGAAGGATAGAAGAAGCGGAGCGGCTTATGAAGTGGGCACTTTCTAGCTGCCCGCAGAGCATGTCTCTCTATCAAACATTGGGAGATATGTATATTGAGTTTAATCACGCAAAGGATGCAGAAGACTATCGCAGAGAGCTTGATCTGGAGCGGGCGCTTGCCAGTGTCAGCTATGTGGCAGATGAAGTGAAGTATCGAAGGGAATATTTTTTTTCGTATCCGGCAGATGCTATGATTATGCGATTGACTGCTTCAAGGGAGGGAGGTCTTTCTTTTACACTTACTTTGGATCGCTGTAAAAATTTTTATGATGGAATAGAGAAAATAGGGCAGAATGGACTTTGTCTTTATGGAAATCTGGGCCGAGGGGGATCGGAATATGCGATGGCAGTCCGGCTTAGGGCATTAGGTGGGACTGTGCGGACAGTGGGGTGTCATATCATTGTGGAAGACGCGACGGAGGCAGTTCTGGTATTTAGTGCGGATTGTACTTATCATTATAATAGGGAGGAGAAGGATAAGGCGTGGAAGCACTATAGAGAGCAGGAAGAAGAACACTTGACCAAGAAGAAAACTATGTCAAAGGTGATCTGGGAAGAACTTTGTGAGGCAGAGCGGTATGAGCGACAGTTTGGTGATTGTATGCAGAGGATGATTCAGGGAAAGCTCTCAGAGAAATTGGAGGGATTACTTAGGATCTCCTATGATCAGCTTTTAAAAGAACACTTGACGGATTATCAGGCTTTGTTTTCAAGGATAAGTTTGACGATAGATGGGGCAAAGCAGTTTGATAGTCTTTCTACGGATGAGCGGCTTATGCTTGCTGAGCAGGGGGAAGAAGCAGGACTTGCCTCGCTGTATCTGGATTACGGGAGGTATCTTCTGATCTCGTGCAGCCGTCCGGGAAATCTGCCTGCTAATCTGCAGGGAATATGGAATAAGGATTTAAAGCCAGCGTGGGATTCTAAATATACGATTAATATTAACACGGAGATGAATTATTGGCTGGCGGAGAGCGCAAATCTTTCGGAGTGTCATATGCCGTTATTTGACCTGATTAAGAGAATGGTTCCAAATGGGAGGGAGGCCGCCAAGAATCTATATGGATGTCGAGGGTTTGTGGCTCATCATAACACAGATATTTATGGGGATTGCTGTGTGCAGGATTACTGGAATCCCGGTTCCTATTGGGTGATGGGAGCAGCTTGGCTCTGTACACATCAGTGGACACATTTTATATATACGCAGGATAGGAAATTTCTTGAGGAAGTCTTTCCGGTGATGAGGGAGGCAGCGGAATTTTTTCTTGATTTTCTTGTAGAGCATAAGGGATTTTTGGTGACATGTCCATCAGTGTCCCCAGAAAATACCTTTGTTCTTGAGAATGGACACCGTGGAGCGAATACATATGGCGTGACGATGGATAACCAGATTCTAAGAGATCTGTTTGATCAGTGTAATAAAGCTGCCAGAGTGCTTGGGGTGTCGGATGAGCTGGATAATAAGATACAAGAAGCAAAAGAGCGCTTGTACCCGACACAGATAGCAGAGAGTGGCTGTCTGATGGAGTGGTCGGAGGAGTATGAGGAGCTTGATAAAGGACACAGGCATATTTCGCATCTTTATGGACTTCACCCGTCGGAGCAGATCACAGTGGATGGAACGCCGAAACTTGCGGCAGCGGCAAGAAAAACACTGGAGAGCAGATTGTCAAATGGAGGCGGTCATACAGGCTGGAGCAGGGCGTGGATTATCAATCACTATGCAAAGTTGTGGGATGGAGAAAAGGCATATGAAAACCTGTTGATGCTTTGGAGAAAATCTACCTATCCCAATCTTTTTGATAGACATCCTCCTTTTCAGATTGATGGAAATTTTGGTGCGGCAGCTGCGATACTTGAGATGCTGGTGCAAAGCAGCGAGTGCCGTATTGTTCTTCTGCCCGCACTTCCTAGGGCGTGGAATAGCGGGGCATTGAGAGGAGTCTGCGTAAAGGGCGGGGGTTGTGTGGATATTGAGTGGAAGGATGGAAGGCTTATGAAGGCTACTCTGACAGTGTATTGTGCACAAAGCTTTACGGTCATATATATGAAAGGGGAGTGTTGTGTAGATCTGGGACAGGGAGAACGAAAAGAGTTTGTTTTAGAGGATTTTAGCAAGGATGTTGAGTGAAAAGAAGAGAGCCTGTTAAATGGCGGATTCCTTCAAAGTAGTTTAGAAGAAAATATTCGCAAATAGTCTTAGTACTACAACGGATAACCTATCGTATAACTTGAGTAACACATAGAGTTTGTTTTTACATGTAAGAATATCTTCTTGTAAATGTTATTCTTTATCTGCTGTTAAAAATTTGTTGTCTCATTTTCGGGAAAGGTCCGCCCGGTGAACCGCCTGTGGTCCTCCGTCACCCCGCTTGCGCTTAGTGAAAAACGCAACGGACGCTAAGCTCGAAACTACCTCGCTAAGCGCCGGCGTTTTTCAATAGGTTCCTTGAGAACCACAGAATTTAGTACTCTATGAATACAAACAAAATATAATTACTATAAAGTTGCAAGTATATAAAGAATCACAGTGTATCTGAAATATTCAGCAAAGCAGTATAGCCAGTCTGCTATGAAGAGTACGACCATTATTTATATCTATGAGAATTGATATAGTATTCTTATAGGTATATAATAATGTTCTAATCGGTTGTTTCACGTCTTATTAATATGGGAGTTATATATTTATGAATTAAGTCTGTTTGTGGTTTGGGTCGACGTTTTTTTCTCTCATTCATTTGTTCCACTAATAAATTCATTGCCTCAAATGCTATCTTGTCAATCTGCTGTCCAACAGTGCTGGTTGGAATAATGGCCTGTCCTGCGATTGGTGAATCGTCAAATCCGATAATGCGATATTTATCTGGGAGACAACCATTTTCTCGGAATATAATATTTAACATACAGTTGGCATGGGTATCATTTGCCATAAAGAGTCCTTTTTTCTGATTTGGATATTCTTTTTCAAAATATTTGAATAGTTCTGACATACAGTTATAAATTTCCTGATAGGAGTGGCCTAAATCTTTTAAAATGATCTTATTTTGAATATGTTGTTCTTCACATATATCCCGAAACCCTTGGATACGCTTATAAGAGGGCACATCCTTTGATACATTGGAATTGATATGAAATAGGATGTCGCAGTTATTTTTGACCAACAGGCTGGTTGCTTGGATGGCACCCATATAATTATCAGTGTTTATGCTGTTAATGTATTTATCTTCACGTTCGATTGCTACAATAGGTATGTCGTAGGAAGATAGTTCTTTGGATGAAATGGTATGGCTTAGAATAATCATACCTTCAATTTTGTATGCCATCAGTTCTTGAATGTACTGTCGTTCCGTATCTTCGTTGTTTGTGCTGACAAAGATAAGAAATTTATAACCAAAGGTCTTATAAGTAGCTAAAATTTGATTTAACATTTCTGCATAATAATGCAGATAAAGATTTGGGACGATAATTCCGACAAATTCACTTTTTCCATTCGCTAATACTTTTGCCAATTTGTTTTCCTGATAATTTAGATCAATGAGTGCCTGTGCAATAATATCTTGGTTTTTTACAGTAAGAGAATCAGGATTGTTAAAATAGCGGGATATTGTTGTCTTTGAAAAGTTTGTATATTTTGCAATGTCATCAAATGTGACTTTTTTTTTATTATCCATAAAAATAAACCTCCCCAAATGAATTGTGATAGCATTGACATTTTGTTGGCTATATTTAGTATAACAGTATAGATAAGGGAAATCAAGTAAAAGATAACCGGTTAAGTGATTGGTTATCTTTTTGATGAAAACCTATTGACATTCCATGCAAGTCATGATAACATAAACACATAAAATAACCGGTTACATAATTGGTAACTTAACCAGTTTATTGATGACTATATCAACACAGGCGACAGATAGTATAGTGGATAAGTATAACAATATAAGTAAATATTTTTATCCAAGAGGAGCATTGTTATATCTAAACCCCTGTTATATAGGAAAGACATGTACAGATGGAGGTAAATATGGAGAAAGTAAAATATGGAAAACTTGACAAAGCTCGCAAAATAGAACAGAAGGCGGTTTCAGAGATTCCAAAAGAAAGCAGACCAGTGTATCATCTGTCATCTCCGGTTGGCTGGATGAATGATCCAAATGGTTTTTCTGTATATCAGAATACGTATCATTTGTTTTTCCAGTACCATCCATTTAGTAATGTATGGGGACCTATGCATTGGGGGCACTGCAAGAGCAAGGATTTTGTAAAATGGGAGTATCTGCCTGTAGCGATGGCTCCAGATGAAAGTTATGACGAAGGAGGATGTTATTCTGGGAGCGCTATAGAAGAAAATGGGGAACATGTACTCATATATACTGGTGTGATTGACCAGTATCTTGAGGATGGTTTTCATGATTATCGACAGGTGCAGTGTATAGCAAGAGGGAATGGTATAGATTATAGAAAATATGTAGGCAATCCAGTGATAACAGGAGAGAGTCTTCCTGAGGGGAGCAGTGTAGAAGATTTTCGTGATCCGAAGATATGGAAAGAGGGGGATAATTATTATTTGGTAGTTGGCAGTCGAGCAGCAGATGGTTATGGGCAGGTTCTTTTATATTGTTCTAGTAATTTGGAGCAGTGGGAATTATTAGGAGTTTTAGATAAGAGTGAAGGAAAATATGGGAAGATGTGGGAATGTCCTGATTTCTTCCCGTTGGGAGATAGATATATTTTAATGGTTTCTCCGCAGAATATGAGGGCGATGGGATATGAATTTCACAATGGGAATAATTCTGTATTTATATATGGGCAATACGATAAAATATCACATCAGTTTCAGCGGGAAAAAATTACATCTGCAGATTATGGACTGGATTTCTATGCTCCCCAAACATTACTGACGAAGGATGGTCGGCGAATTATGATTGGATGGATGCAGTCGTGGGATGCCAAATTCATGCATGATTTTTTAGACTGGTCAGGTATGATGACTTTTCCAAGAGAATTGATGTTAAAGAATGGACAGATTTACCAGATTCCAGTTCGAGAATTAGAAAAATATCAAAAAAACAAGGTAGCATATACAGAGAAGAAGATAACAGGGACAACATTTCTGGAGGGTATAAAGGGAAGGATTATAGATTTACAGGTTAATATCAAAGAGTTTGATTTTCATCATTTTACGATTCATTTTGCTCATAATGATGATTACGAGATGCTTCTGCAATATAATCACAGAAGGAAATGTCTAACGATAGACCGAACACATTCGGGGCTGGTTCGTGATGTTGTTTGCCGGAGAAAGATGGTGGCAGAACCTCATGTATTAGATGGACAAAAGAAAATGCTAAAATTGCGTCTATTGTTAGATAAATATTCTGTTGAAGTATTTATTAATGAGGGAGAAAGAGTGATGTCTTCTGTTTTTCACACACCTATGGAGGCAGATGGAATTGTTTTTGATACAGATGGTACAGCATGTATTGATATTATAAAATATGATATTGGTTTTTGAAGTAAGAAAGGAGAATGTTATGGAAATACAATATTTGGGTACTGCAGCAGCAGAGGGATGGCCAGCTCTTTTTTGTGATTGTGAAATCTGCAGAAAGGCAAGAAAGACAGGAGGGAAGGAACTTCGCACCAGAACACAATCGATTGTTGATGGAAAAATTTTAATTGATTTTCCGCCGGATACCTACACACACGCGTTAAAGTACTCCTTGCAATTAGGGCAGATACAGCATTTACTAGTGACACATTCTCATATGGATCATTTTTTTCCGGTTGAGCTAATTCACAGACATGAACATTTTGGACATGGAGCTGAAGGTATGTTGAATGTGTACGGAAATGAAGCGGTGGAAAAGGCATTTTATGATGCAGTATTGATTGATAGATTTAAAGTACATCCATTGGATAATGCAGTTCGATTTGTTCGGTTGAAGCCTTTTGTTGATTTTATGGCAGACGGTTATCATATTATCCCAGTCCCAGCAGATCATGATAAAAGAGAGACATGTTTTATCTATATTATCGAAAAAGATAGAAAATGTCTTTTATATGGACATGACACAGGATTGAAAATGAGTGATGCAGCATGGGATTGTATATTTAGCCATAAATATGATTTGATATCCATAGATGCCACCATGGGTAGACAACACAGCGAGGGATATCATATGGGGTTGCCGGATGACCTCACATTTGTTGCAATTATGGAGAAACATGGATGTATACGACCAGATACTGTTAAAATCATCAATCATTTTTCGCATAATGGTGGGATGACACATGAGGAATTGGATGCATTTGCTGTAAAACATAGTTTGATTGCGGCTTATGATGGCATGGCGGTCTCAATTTGAGTTTAGAAATTCATCTCAACAGAAATTAAAAAAGGAGGATAAAGAAATGGAAGACAAATATGTAAAAGCAGCACAAGAGATTTTGGATTGCATGGGCGGACAAGAAAATATCGCTAGTGCTGCCCACTGTGCAACACGACTCAGACTGGTTTTGAAAGATGAATCTTTAATTGACAAAGATGCATTAGAGAGTATTGAACTTATAAAAGGTAATTTTAATAATGGAGGACAGTTTCAGATTATATTGGGGACGGGTATAGTTAATAAGGTTTATGCGGAATTTATCAAAATTGCTAATATTACTGAAATGACAAAAGAGGAATTAAAACAGCAAGCAGCGAAAAAGATGAATCCAGTTCAAAAACTTCTAAAGACTTTAGCAGATGTGTTTGTGCCAATTCTTCCAGCGCTGGTGGCCTCTGGCTTGCTGATGGGAATTAACAATATTTTAACAGCGCGTGGAATGTTTGTTGCTGACAAGTCACTTGTTGAAGCGCTTCCAGCTATTAAAGATTTTGCAGAAATGATTCACTTGTTTTCAAACGCGGGATTCACTTTTTTACCAGTGCTGATTGGATTTTCTGCTACTAAAATATTTGGTGGAACTCCAATTCTTGGAGCTGTTCTTGGAGCAATTATGATTCATCCAGATTTGATGAACGGGTATAGTTATGGTCAAGCACTACTTGATGGAACGGTTCCATATTGGAATATTTTTGGTCTGTCAATAGCCAAGGTGGGATATCAGGGAACCGTTCTTCCAGTAATTGCATCATCTTTTTGTCTCGCATTTATTGAGAAAAAAATGCGTAAAGTGGTTCCAGCAATGCTGGATAATATCGTTACACCACTGTTGGCGGTTCTAGTCTCCGGGGCGATGACTTTCTTGTTTATTGGACCAGTAATGCGAGGGATCGGCGATGCAATGACAAATGCAGTTATGTGGCTGTTTTTTGATTTAGGTGCTCTTGGAGGTTTGATTTATGGGGTTACATATCCATTGTTGGTTATTACAGGTATGCATCATAGTTTGGTGACGGCAGAGACGCAGATTCTGGCCAATATTGGGACACTGGGTGGTTCTCCAACATTTGCAGTTGTTGCGGCTGCAAACTGTGCGCAGGGTGCTGCTGCATTAGCAGTTATGTTCCAGATGAAGAATAACCCAAAGATGAAAAGTTTGGCTTCTGCCTCAGGTATATCTTCTATGTTGGGAATTACGGAACCAGCAATATTTGGTGTTAATTTGAAATTAAGATATCCTTTTTATGGAGCATTGATTGGTGGTGGTATCGGTGCAGCTTATGCAACACTTGTAAAAGTATTATCAGTATCTCAAGGCCCCTGTGGTGTGATTGGTGTTATTTGTATCCGACCAGATTGTATGTTGCAGTTTATGGTATCTATGATAATTGCGATTGCAAGTGCATTTATTGCCACGATGTTGTTGGGAAAAGCATTTGAAAAAAGGGAAAACAGAAAGTCAACTGTAGCAGTTAAAAACGAAGTAACGGCGACTCAAGCGCAGGCAGATGTTGGCGTTACAACAGAGGCGGAGACAGAGGAAACTGTATCAGAAAATGTGGAAATGATACTTTTTGCCCCAATTCAGGGAAATGTAATTCAGAGAGAAAACATTCCAGATGAAACATTTGCATCAGGTGTTTTAGGGGATGGTGTAGGTATTGAGCCGGAAAAAGGAGAAGTTATTGCTCCTTTTGATGGAGAGATTTCTTCTTTGGCAGATACGCGACATGCAATTGGCATTAGTGGACCGGGTAGAATGGAGGTATTGATTCATGTTGGGGTTGATACGGTAAAGATGAAAGGTGAGGGTTTTACACTTTTTGTCAGTGAAGGTGAGAAAGTTAAAGCGGGGCAGAAACTTATGGAATTTGACATTGCAAAGATTAAAGCAGCAGGTTATAGTACGACGACAGCTGTCCTTTTGACAAACAGCGATGAGTATAAATCTTGCAATGTAGTGAAAACTGGTGCGATAAAACAGATGGAGAAAATCATCTCTGTAGATGAATGAGGTTTACTTCAAGATGTTGTTTGGAGGAACTGCTTGTAATGAGCTGTCTATTTTCTCTGTCAAAAGAACTGAAAATTAAATACCACTATGGGAAATTAGGCTGCAGAGCGTATTATAAGAATGAACAACGGATAGAGTGTGAAGCTTTTTATGTAAAGACACAATTGATACAACAGATAAATTATAAATTTACAATATGCTATAACTTCCTGAAAATATTATATTTTATTTGTTGTTAAAAATCTGTTGTATCATTTTCTGGAAAGATCCGTCCAGCGAACTGCCTATGGTCCTCCGTCACCCCGCTCTCGCTTAGTGAAAAACGCAACGGGCGCTAAGCTCGAAACTACCTCGCCAACCGCCGGCGTTTTTCAATAGGTTCCTTGAGGACCATAGGCAGTTCGCTGGACTGTTTTTATCAGTTAGGCAACACACGTTGTAGCTCTGTTTGTACAGGAGCGATAGAAAATTTTGTTGTTTTCTTAAAGAAAATCTGATGATTTATGTATACAGACAAACAAAAGATAAAATAGGGTTACAAATATATGAAGAATCAAAGTGTATCTGAATGATTCAATAAAAGTAGTATAGCCAATCTGCTGTTTTCCTCAAGGAACCTATTGAAAAACGTCG